>DKKK01000130.1:16629-22824 GCA_002455215.1 Anaerolineales bacterium UBA6668
TCAACAGCCTGTACTCATCATCCACACTTGAGCATTATGGATACGCATCCAGCCTCGCCAGATTGTTGGTTGCGCCAAACCAGGCTGAGCAGTTACCAATTTATAACGTAAAACGGTCGCCCTTTTGCGGGATAGTGACATTGGCAAAGCCATCATCGCGCAAGTTGGCGGCAAAATATTCTTGCACGTCCGGTTCGCCATGCACCAAAAATAAATGACCACACTGCCCAATCAAGGGTTTGAGCCATGCCCGCATTTCGCGTTGGTCTGCGTGTGCCGACAAGCCGTTGATGTGTTCAACACTGGCACGAACGCGGTGTTTTTCCCCGAAGATGTTGACAAATGGTTGCTTCTCGAGCAAGCGTCTACCCAATGTGTAGGGGGCTTGCCAGCTAACAATCAAGACGGTGTTGCGTTCATCGCCAATATTGTTGGATAGGTGGTGCAAAATACGCCCAGTTTCGCACATACCACTCGCGCTAATAATCACCATCGGTCCGGGCTGTGCATTGAGCGCTTTGGATTGGTCAGCGGTTTGAATATAATTCAGTTCCTTAAATTTTAGCGGACCTTGCGGGTTAGCTCCGATAAAATCAAGCGTTTCTTCGTCAAAGACATTGCGATGGCGAGAATAGACCTGTGAAATATTGTTGGTGAGTGGGCTATCTACATAGATGGGAATGCGCGGGATGTCCCCACTATTCATCAAGCGGTGAAGCCAATACACCAAATCTTGCGCACGCCCAACGGCAAAGCTAGGGATAATGAGTTTACCATTGCGAGCGGATGTTTGCCGTACCACTTCGGCGAGTTTGCTCACGGCAAAACTGGGGTCTTTGTGGTCGCTGTTACCGTAGGTACTCTCCATAATCATCGCATCCAACGCACCGCCAATCGCTTCGGGGTCGCGCAAAATAGGTTTGTCCTTGCGCCCCAAATCACCAGAAAAGCCAATGCGGTAGGTTTTGCCGTCTTCTTCGATTTCAGCTACTAGAAACGCTGAACCCAAGATATGCCCGGCATCGAAGAATGTCACCTTCATGTTGGGGACGGGTTGAAACGGTTGATGATAGGAAACGCCCAAAAAGTGGGGTAAGGTGGCTTCGGCGTCAGCTTCGGTGTAGAGTGCTTCCATGGGTGGCAAGCCTTTCTTCGCGCGTTTTTTGTTGACAAACTCCACATCGTTTTCCTGAATACGCCCCGAATCGCGGAGCATGAAGTTTGCCATATCCATGCTGGCGGTTGTGGTAAATATCTTGCCCTTGTAGCCGTGTCGTACCAAGCTAGGCAGGTTTCCGGCATGGTCGGTATGGGCATGGGACAAAATAACGGCTGACACATCGTTTGGACTGGTCACAAAAGTACGGTTTTTGGTGAAAGATTCTTCACGGGGACCTTGAAATAAGCCACAATCCAGCATGACCTGAGAATTGCCAAAACGCAACAGATGTTGTGAGCCGGTGACCGTTTGTGCGGCACCAAAAAATTCAATTTCCATAATCAGTTACTCCATCCAAAGGAAAACAATACAATCGATTCGGCACGCAAATACACGAATGAAAATTGCGTTTTTTCCTTGAGCGTAAAAGCGCAATGACGACCTGTATCGAAGCGATGCTGAACTGAGCCGAGTATAGGTTCAGTATAGTGTGGAAAATCGCGCTGGACAAGTGGGGTGGATCACTCGTAGCGCAAGGCTTCAATGGGGCTTAGATTGGAAGCGCGAAAAGCAGGATACACGCCAAACAAGATGCCGACTGCCGCCGCCACACCAAATGCTAACAGAACAGAGCCAACTGTGACTAAGGCATTGATATTGGCAAAATTTGCCAACAAGATGGCAAATATCCAACCCAGCCCAATGCCTATCACGCCACCAAACAAACTAAGCACCAGCGTTTCTACCAAAAACTGCATGAGAATGACCTGACTACGAGCGCCAACTGCTTTGCGCAAGCCAATTTCTTTGGTGCGCTCGGTAACAGAGACCAGCATGATGTTCATAATGCCAATCCCACCGACCAGTAAGGAGATACCCGCAATCAAGGAAAGAAACGCGGTAATCACACCGGTAATGTTATTGAAAGTGCTGAGAATGGCATTCTGGCTAAACACGGTAAAATCTAGCTCTTCGTCCAGTTTCAGGCGGTGTTGTTGACGCATGATACGCTCGACTTGCACCATCACGCTATTCACGACTTCGGGGGAGGCGGCAGAAACGGAGATGCTATCTACCGTGCGTTTCCCGTCTTGAATACCGCGTGAGCCTACCAAGCGTTCATAGCCGGTATCAAACGGGATGTAGGCATTTTCGTCTTCGGAAGGACCAAAACCGCCACCGCCCCGCTCCACCATGACGCCAATCACTTCGTAGAAAACGCCATTGATTTTAACTTCCCTACCGATGGGGCTTAATCCTTTGAAGAGCGAATCGGCTAGGTTAGAACCCAGCACCACTACCCGCGCCAGCCGTTGATTATCTTGCTCAGTGATAAAACGCCCGTACTCTACTTGGGTAGAGCGTACTTGCAGGTATTCGGGCATAACAGACTCAACGGTGGTGACCAAACTTTTGTCGTTGTACACCACCTGCAAGCTCAAGCTGTAATCGGCAACGACGTTTTTTACGTCTTGGGCACGTTCTTTTATGGCTAGGTAGTCGCTGTAGTAAATGGGAACGGAGACGAGCGTCGTGCTTCGGCGATCGAGATTACCCGGGATGACTACAATCAAGTTTGAGCCAATCCCTTCGATCTGCCCGGTGATAGATTCTTGCAAACCATTGCCGAGTGCGACTAGTGTAACCACCGAAGCAACCCCGATGATGATACCCAGCATGGTGAGAAAAGAACGGAGTTTGTTGGATGCCAGTGCGCGAAAGGCGATGCGAACATTTTCAAGCAGGTTCATAGTCGTTCATCCTTGTCAATTTTGCCGTCACGGATATGCACAATCCGGTTTGTCTGGCGTGCGACCCCGCTATCATGGGTGACAATACATACGGTGATGCCCCGTTCATCGTGCAAACGCTTGAACAATTCCATAATTTCCTTACCTGTGCGCGAGTCAAGCGCCCCAGTAGGTTCGTCAGCGAGTAAAATGGCAGGATTATTGACCAAACTACGAGCGATTGCCACCCGCTGTTGTTGCCCACCAGAAAGTTCGTTGGGGCGGTGATGCCAGCGGTCTGAAAGACCGACTAGCTCCAACGCTTGCATAGCACGGTCGCGGCGCTGTTTTCCACTAACCCCGTTGTAGTACAGGGGGAGCATAGCATTGTCAAGAGCAGAGGTGCGAGGCAGTAGATTAAATTGCTGAAAGACAAAGCCAATTTTGCGTCCGCGAATATCAGCCAGGCGGTCATCTTTTAGCAGATGGACATAATCGCCATCTAGCCAATAACTGCCATTGGTGGGACCATCCAAACAGCCCAGAATCGCCATTAAAGTGCTTTTTCCAGAGCCAGACGGACCCATAATGGAGAGTAATTCGCCCCGTTGAATTTGTACACTTACATCATCGAGCGCCTTCACCAGAGTATCGCCCATTTGATAGTGTTTGGATACATTTTCAATGCGAATGACAATATCAGAATCTTGGGTACTCATGCTAGCCCCCAAAAGGACTACCGCTGTTGGTGGGAACGGCATCGAATAGAATAACCGTGTCGCCTTTTTTCAGTTCATCGCTTACCACTACCACGCCATCATCTTGAATGAGCCCGGTTGTGACATTTACACGCCGTCCTTGCGGGTTGGCGGCGTCCTGTATCATCACATATTCGCCTTGGTCATCGAGTTGAATAGCGTCCAGCGGAGCAAATAACGCTCCTTGCAGGGTGTTGGTGCGGATTTCCACATTGGCGGTCATGCCGATGAGCAAGATTTCATCTACTTGGTCGAGGGCAATGCGCACACTATAGCGCACAATCCCTTGCTGTTCTTGCCCAAAGCGGTCAATTTGTTCCACTTTGCCGGTCACTTCTTTGCCGGGCAAGGCATCAAAGGTAACGGTAGCGGGTTGACCGATTTTTACACGAGCGACTTCGGCTTCATCCACATTGACATCAATCACAAGTTGACCGGTGCGAGCAAGGCGCACAGCGGCGATGTTTTGTTGCACGGTATCACCCACTTGGTAGTTGACGTCCAAGACTTCGCCTTCAAAGGGTGCTGTAATGTTGAGCGAATCCAGTGTATTTAGGGCGGCATCAATCTGGGCTTGCAGGGCGAGCACATCATCGGCAGGCGGTTCGCCTGTCAGTTCGGCGTATTTTTCTTCGGCTTCTGCCAAGCGGGCTTTGGCAACGTCTACCCGCGATTGTGCGGCGTCCACTTCTCGGGGCAGGGGACCACGCACCGCATCTTGTCGGGCTTGTTGGGCATCGCCTAAGTTGGCTTGAGCGGTGGAGATGGCTTGGTTGTTGTTTGCCTGTGCTTGCTGTAAGCGTAACTCTGCCTCGCGCACGTCATTAACCGAGTCTTGATATTGCTGTTGGGCTTGAGCAAGGGTGTAATTTTTGTACACACGACTTTCGGTTGGGCTACAATAATTGGGAGTCGGGGTGACATCTGCGCCAGTAATACCTAGACAATAGGAGTTGTAGGCAGTTTGAACGGCGCCTAGCAATTCGCGATTGTACTGTTCTGCTTCTTGCGCACGGCGCAAATTGGTTTCGGCATCGCCAATATCGGTTAATTCGCTATTTTGCTGTGCTTCGGTCAAGGCAGATTCAGCGTTTACAATCTCTTCATCATAATAGCTTAGCGGCGGGTTTAAGGTTGTCTTTTGGTCGCGTTCCGCTACGCGCAATTCTTCACGGGCATCCACTACCGCCTTCCATGCTTCGGCGATTTGCAAATTTGAAGGGTCGCGCAGGTCATTCAGCTTGTTTTGCGCGGTAACCAGATCTGCTTGCGCCAAAATAATATTGTTAGGCACGGTACGGATGTTCACTGTCATTAAAATATCGCCCGCGTGTACCTGTTGACCAACTTGCACGGCAACTTCCGAAACAGTGCCGGTAGTACGCCAGAAAACTTCCGTATCTTGAATCGCCTGCAATTTGCCGGTAGCTTCTACTGCTTCAACCGCATCAATGGTATTGATTTGGGCGGTTCGGACTGTTTGTTGCTCGGCATTTCCACCCAGCAAATTAGCGGCTTGTTGGGGTGAAAAAATACGCCACAGCAAAAATGCCGTCAAAGCGACCAATGCTGTGATACCGAGCGGCATAAGCCAACGCGGAATCACTCGTTTATTGTTTTTTGATTGTGTCATCATTTCTCCTAATTGGTAAATTTATCTTTGGGAAGGTTTATTTTTTCGACACAGGTTGTATTCGGCATATATGCTGAATACCCAGTTGCGCTTTTGGGGGTACGGTTCATGTAATTCTTGCTTTCAGTACAAATAAATTCCTGATGGTTGACGAGAAGTTTCCTGCATCACAAAATGCAATTTCTTGGGAAGGTTATTTTCGCCACGTGTGCCGAAGATAACTGTAATTGAACGATTTCTGCGGGTTACAAACTAGACAAACAAACGCTCTAACAAGGCTTGCGCTTCTGCCAAACGTAAGCACTCTTCGGGTGTGAATTTCTGTAGGCGTAAATTAAGTTTTTCCAGCATTTGTGCCTGCATGACATGAAGAAGCGCCACGCCTGATGGGGTGATGGAAAGCATAACCACGCGCCGGTCAGTGGCTGATGGTTGGCGTTCTACCAAACCGCGCCGCGCCAAATTTCCTATCATGGTGGAAACTGTGGCAGGACTGGAATGGATGTGCTCGGCTAGCTCGGATTGCGAACAAGGGCAAGTATGGATATGATGTAACACAGCCACGTGCATGGGCAAAATGCCTTTGGGAATCTCATTAAGATTGGGGCGCATAGCACGTGACACTCTCAAAAAGGTTCGCATAAGCTGTTGAGCAAGAAGTTCTGTTTCCATTTTTTACAATTACTTTGCACTACTAATATTATTTAGTACGAAGTAATTATAACGCTAATTTTTTAAAATGCAAATGAGAGAAAAAGAGCAGGTGCGGTTCAAAGTTTTGGAAAAGTTTCAGAGCGATAACGAATACGCGGGTAAATCTTGGCACGAGAGCAGATTTGTTATTTCGATGCGAGAAATTTTGACATATACTGAGCACGGGTCATTGTGAACCACACGAGCCGCAACAAGCCTATG
>DKKK01000115.1 GCA_002455215.1 Anaerolineales bacterium UBA6668
TTATTCCTTAGGCACTACCAAAACGTTTAGTAAACACGCCCACTAGTCTTGCGATGTCGTTTTCTATCACTGACCCATCCCCACGCCTGACGGTAGATATCGTCATTTTTTGCTTGCGTAAAGGCGAGCTACAGACCTTGCTGGTAAAACGCGGCATAGAGCCTTTCCGCGATTGCTGGGCGCTACCGGGTGGTTTTGTGTTGTATAACGAATCGCCGGATGCCGCCGCCCAGCGTGAACTGGCAGAAGAAGCCGGCATTATGCACGTCTATCTGGAGCAATTGTACACATTTGGCGCACCGGAACGCGACCCACGCGGACACGTGGTAACGGTTGCCTACTATGCGCTAATCCCCAGTGCCGACATTTATTTGCAAGCGGGCAGTGACGCCATTGATGCCGCCTGGCACAATGTGCAAGCACCCCCCCCACTAGCGTTTGACCATGCCCACATTTTGCAATATGCCGTGCAACGCCTGCGTTACAAGTTAGAATACACAGCCGCTGGGTTTCACTTGCTCCCGGATGAGTTTACACTCTCCGAATTGCAAACCGCCTACGAAATTGTGCTGAACGAGAAGCTGGATAAGCGCAATTTTCGCCGCAAACTGGCTGAGAGTGGCGTGCTCGTTTCCACCGACCGCTATCGTGGCGGCAGTGAAGGACGCCCTGCCTTGCTTTACCGCTACCGTGAAGATGCCGACCCCGAAGTAAAAGCCCGCCGTTTGTTCCCGTAACCCATTCCGTTTGTGAATTACTGGACAAACAACCTTTATTAGAGTAAACTTACACCGCTACTTTAATATTAACTATCAAAAATGGTTAATTTTATTAATTAATTCGTTTTTGTGCGCTTTTCCATTATTATATCTGACTCGGGTTATGTTCGGCATACGTGCTGAATATCGAACTGCGCTTTCTTCTTAAGAAAGAAGCGTGTCTTTCGTCCGTGTCAAATGTAGAGTGCCGCCATCAAATTCCCAAACCAATTTTAGGAAGCAAAAAATGTCGGAAGTTTATACCCCCAATTTATTTGCAGATTTCGCAGAGCTTCAAAAACAAATCGAAGCCTTTCGCCCTGAAATGACTTCCCAAGAATTTGGGCGCGTCATTGAAGCTGGCGATGGCATTGCGCGGGTTTCCGGACTCGCGGATGTGCGCAACGCCGAACTAGTCGAGTTTGAAAACGGCTCACAAGGTATTGTTTTCAACTTAGAAAAAGACAATGTCGGTATCATCGTCATGGGTGATTATGCCGAAATTGCGCAAGGTCAAACCGTGCGCAGTTTGGGGCGTATCGCTTCTGTGCCGGTGGGTAAGGCACTCGCTGGGCGCGTGGTGAACGCGCTCGGGCAACCCATCGATGGCAAAGGTCCCATCAATGCCAGCACCTACCGCCCCATCGAGCGCATTGCGCCGGGTGTGGTGCGCCGCCGTGATGTGGATACCCCCCTTCTAACCGGTATCAAGCCAGTGGATGCCATGACCCCAGTCGGGCGCGGACAACGCCAATTGATTATTGGCGACCGCCAAACCGGCAAAAGCGCCATTGCGATTGACACCATCATTAACCAACGCGGCAAAGATGTCATTTGTATCTACGTAGCTGTTGGGCAAAAGAAGGCCAGTATTGCCCAAACCGTGGCAACACTCGAAAAATTTGGCGCGATGGAACACACCGTTGTGGTGGTTGCCTCCGCCGATGAATCTGCCGCTTTGCAATATATCGCCCCGTATGCCGGCTGTGCCATGGGCGAAGAAATTATGGAAAATGGCGGGCATGCTTTGGTGGTGTATGATGACCTTTCCAAGCATGCCTATGCTTACCGCCAAGTGTCGCTGTTGCTACGCCGCCCACCCGGACGCGAAGCTTATCCCGGCGATGTCTTCTATCTGCACTCCCGCTTGTTGGAACGCGCCGCCCAAATGGCAAATCAATATGTGATTGTCAAGAAGGGTAGCAACGACAATGCAGGGGTGGATGGCAAGGTGTATGACGGTCCCATGAGCAAGGAAAACGCCAAGCACGCTTTGTCGGCAATGGGTTCGGATGATTACGAACTGCGTTTGCTCCCCTCTTCCGGCGGCTCACTCACTTCCTTGCCCATCATCGAAACCTTACTAGGGGACGTATCCGCTTACGTGCCCACCAACGTCATCTCCATTACCGATGGACAAATCTACCTCGAAGGCGACTTGTTCTATGCCGGTATCCGCCCGGCTGTCAACGTCGGTATCTCGGTGAGCCGTGTCGGTGGTGACGCCCAAACCAAGTCAATGAAGAGCGTTGCCGGCACTCTGCGTTTGGATATGGCTTCCTTCCGCGAACTTGCCGCATTTGCTTTGCTGGGTTCTGGCTTGGATAAAGCCACCCAATCTCGCCTAGACCGTGGGTATCGCTTGCAAGAAGTGTTGAAGCAACCCCAATATAGCCCGATGGCGGTGGAAGACGAAGTGTTGGTCATTTACGCCGCGACCAATGGCTTCGCCGATAGCGTGCCTGTTACGCGCATCCAAGAATGGGAAAGCTCCCTCCTGCGCTTCATGGCACAATCCTATCCCGGCTTGCGTGACACCATCGCGCAAGGGCCAAAATTGGACGATAAACTCAAAGCAGAATTGAATAGTGCGCTGAAGACCTTCAGCGAATCTTGGAGCTAAGCCATGGCGGGCAATGAGCGCGAAATGCGCCTCCGTATTCGGAGTGTCAAAAACATCTCGCAAGTCACGCGGGCTTTGGAGTCGGTTTCCGCCGCACGCGTACGCAAAGCCCAACAAGCGGTTGTGGCTTCGCGTGCCTATGCCGGACGGGCTTTTGAAGTGCTACAGTATTTATCCAAGCAACCGGGCAAAGTCAGTGCTTTGCACCCCTTGCTTGCGGCGCGGGATGAAGTGAAGAAGATTCAAATTATTCTGCTCACCAGCGACCGTGGCTTGGCAGGTGCGTATAATACCAATGTGGTGCGCACCGCTTTGCAATTTGCTCGCCAACAAAGCCAGCCTGTCGAATGGTTGACATTGGGACGCAAAGGGCGCGATTTGCTGTATCGTGTAGGGGCAAAAATTGCCGCAGACTTTGAAACCTTCCGCGGTTCGCCCGCTTTCACCGATGTTACCCCACTGGCACGCCAAGCGTTAGACGATTTTATCAGCGGGCGCGTGGATGAAGTGTATGTGGCATATACCGACTACATCAATGCGGTTAAGCAAGTGCCGCAAGTCAAGCGCATTTTGCCACTCTCGCTGGAGCTCACGGAGCAGGTGAATGCCGAAAATGTCAGTGAAAAAGCGGGCTTGGCACGCGAGTATGTGTTTGAACCTTCTGCCAGTGCTTTGCTAGACACTATTTTGCCGCGCTTTACCCAAGTGACGCTCTACCAATGTGTGCTAGAAAGCTTGGCAAGCGAACACAGTGCCCGCATGGTTGCCATGCGCAATGCCACCGAAAATGCCAAAGACTTGATTGTCGGCTTACGACTGGCTTACAACAAATCCCGCCAACTCAACATCACCAGCGATTTGTTGGATATTGTGGGTGGCGTGGAAGCCCTTGCAAAATCAACTCAACAGAACGGCTAAGGCACAGTATTTCTGGAAGTCCTTTTCCAAAACGCCCTACAAAGTATTTTGGAAAAGGACTTACCTTGTTTTGACTAAAACACAATAAATATAGCTATATCTCAAAATACTAAGATATGCTAATTTGCAAATGCGGTAAAAACTCTTTGGCAATTTTATTCGGTTTTTGGATGTTAAGTGCTTGCACGCGGATATCTGTACAAACAACTCCGCTAACATCCAATACAGGAATAACACCGTCTACTAAAATAGCAATCACTTCTCCTACTACTAGCACTTCCCCATACCAGACAAACCAAGAACACAATACTGAACTTGCAGTGGCTTTGATTTCAAAGTTTTATACACTAATTGCGAAGGATGAGTTTGTCAAAGCGTATGAATTGTACTACTATCCAAACCGCCCTTATTCAAATGATTTTACAGCATTTATTAAAGCAAATCTATATCCAGACGTTTATAACATTGATATTTTAGATATCGAAACGTGTTGTGCAGATACACTTAGTAAAGTTGATAAAACCACACAGAATTTTGAAGTTTCGCTTACTATTTTTGCCAAAGAAAATAAAATTTTCAGTATCACCCAATCTGTAAGACTTATATTTTTTGATAATCGCTGGCAAATTGCACAAATTCAAGACCTAACACAAAATTTTCCACCCACACGACCCGCATTGACACTATCAGTATTTACACCAACGCCATCTATTACGAATAACAATCGAACAGAATTTTTTCTTACGGAAAAAGAGAAAACTGTTCTCTTGGGTAGTGCTTCTATTTCAAAATTTTATACTTTAGTAGAAATTGGCCGACTAGAAGATGCTTATAGCCTTTTTTCTCCGATTTCGCCATCGAAAACATCTTTAGAAAATTTTATCGCAATTAATCTATCAGACCCAAGTGAAAGAGTGGATATCACGAATATTGAAGTGTGTTGTGAACAAAGCTTACCGAATGATTCGCAAATGCAAAAGTTTCATGTTACTTTGCAGGTTGCCAAGCTAAACCAAGTAAAATTTGACCCTGCTGTAGAGCCGCCATCTGGCGAGTTCGAAGTTTTTATGACGCTAATTTTTTTTGATAACCAATGGCAAATCTACCAAAAAGCCACATCGCCGCAATAATTTTTCGTGCTAAGTGACTACTACTCAGATGATTTATGAGAAACAGCTGAGTAGTTAAGCTTAGGCAAATGCATCTTTTCTTTTGGCGTACTCATTTCAAACTCAGCATTGCAACAGGTATGTTAAAAGTACAAAATTTGCGTCGACAAATGACAGACTAAAAAATGTTTTTAATGTATAATTTCACTCTGATTTAGTGGAGAAAAAATGACCAAACAAGGAAAAATCGTACAAATTCAAGGTGCAGTAATTGACTGCGAGTTCGATGGCGGCTTGCCAGAGATTTATGAAGCCATTCGCGTACCCCGTGAAGGGCAAAATGACTTGGTGTTGGAAGTGCAAAAGCACTTGGGCAACAACTGGGTGCGTACCGTTGCGATGGATGCCACCGAAGGCTTGCAACGCGGTGTGCCCGCCTTTGCCACCGGTGCGCCCATCACCGTGCCAGTCGGACAGGCATCTTTGGGACGCGTCTTCAACGTGCTCGGCGAAGCGGTGGACGATGCTGGACCGGTGAACGCCAGCGAGTTCTACCCCATCCATCGCCCTGCCCCCGCCTTTGAAGAACAATCTACCAGTGTAGAAATTTTCGAAACCGGTATCAAGGTGATTGACCTGATTGCCCCCTTCACCAAGGGTGGTAAGACCGGCATCTTCGGGGGTGCAGGCGTAGGCAAAACAGTGGTGATCCAAGAGTTGATTCGCTCTATCGCAACCGAACACAGTGGTAACTCGGTGTTTGCTGGCGTGGGTGAACGCACCCGTGAAGGAACTCAGCTGTACCGCGAAATGATTGAAGCCGAAGTAATGAAGGACACTGTCATGGTGTTCGGTCAGATGAACGAACCGCCCGGCGTGCGTTTGCGCGTGGCTTTGACTGCGCTGACCATGGCAGAATACTTCCGCGACCAAGGGCGCGATGTGTTGTTATTTGTGGACAACATTTTCCGCTTCGTGATGAGCGGTGCTGAAGTGTCCGCTTTGCTCGGACGTATGCCCTCCGCTGTCGGTTACCAACCGACACTAGGCACCGAAATGGGCGAACTGCAAGAACGCATTACCTCCACCAAGCGTGGCTCAATTACCTCCTTGCAAGCCGTGTATGTGCCAGCAGACGATTATTCTGACCCGGCACCAGTAGCCACCTTTGCCCACTTGGATGCAACCATTGCTTTGGAACGCCCGATTGCCGAAAAAGGCATTTACCCGGCGGTGGACCCACTGGCTTCCACCAGCCGCATTTTGGACCCGAACATTGTGGGGCAAGACCACTATCTGGTTGCCCGCGAAGTACAACGTGTTTTGCAACGTTACAAGAGTTTGCAAGATATTATCAACATCTTGGGTGTAGATGAACTTTCAGAAGATGACAAGATGTTGGTTGCCCGCGCCCGCCGGATTGAACGCTTCTTCAGCCAACCCTTCCGCGTGGCAGAAAAGTTCACCGGTGTCAAAGGTGTGTATGTCAAAGTTGCCGACACTGTGCGCTCGTTCAAAGCCATTTTGGAAGGCAAATACGATGACCTGCCCGAACAAGCCTTTATGTTTGTTGGCACCATCGAAGAAGCCGTTGAAAAGGCAGAACGCATGAAAGCCGCCGCTGGCTAGGCAGGAAAACACGATGCCAATGCAATGTGAAATTGTAACGCAAGAACGGCTGATTTTTTCTGGCGAAGTGGATATGGTCGTGGTGGACGGTCAAGAAGGTCGTCTGGGCATTTTGCCACACCACACACCCTTGCTCACCACGCTCAAAATTGGCGAATTGGTGGTGCGTGCCAACCGGGGCGAACAACGCTATGCAATTGGCGGTGGCGTGCTGGAAGTGCGCCCAGACAAAGTAACGGTGTTGGCAGATGTTGCCGAAGCCTCGGATGAAATTGACCTGAATCGCGCGTTGGAAGCCAAAGCGCGTGCCGAAAAACTGCTGACCGAAGGCATTAAAGTCACATCCCACCCGGAAGAATATGCCAACCTGACCAATGCGCTCTTGCGTGCCAACGTGCGCCTAAAGATTGCGCGGCGCCGTCAGGGTGGTTTTGAAGGCTAAGTTCGCTAATTTTCACCAAAGGTTATTGCAAAAACGGGTAGAAATGCCCGTTTTTGTTTTAATCAGCCTGTTCGGAATAGCTCAATACCGATTGTAAAAGGGATTTCGATACGGGATTTTATGGGTTTTGTAGGGCTTTTTCGTCCTGCTCGGCAAGGGGATAAAACAGGAGCGACTGTGCCGCCGAGCCGAACCATTTTTGACGTAAGGTGGGCAATTCGCCGCTTTCTTCCAAGTGTCGCAGGGCTTGGGTAAGGGCGAGTAGGAGTCTATCGCTCTCGGCTCCTACCAGCACAACATAGGGTACGTTCTCTGCTGGCAGGGCTTGGTAGTCTGGGTGTTCGGCAACGAATTGCCAGCCTTGAATGGCTTCGCTGAGCGCCGCAGTCACTTCCCCCGCCAGCAGGGCTTGCAATACCAGTTCATTACTATCATAAGTGGTACGCGCCACCGGTTCGGCGAGTTTTTGCCAGCGTCTTGCCAACACATCTCCTTGGCTACCTAATTCAACCCCAATCTGATGCCCGACTGCCCAATAGGGTAAGCGAGCGTTTGCGGCAGGGCAGTTGTTGGCTGGGCAGAGCAAGAGTGTGCCGGCATTGACGTAAGCTTGGGTGTAGCGTACTTCGTTTAGGCGTAGGGGTAATGCTGTTTGTGCGGAAATCACGGCTTGCGTGCGTCCGGCAACCAGTGTGTAGACCAAGCCATCATACGCGTACAAGTGAAAGACGGCTTCCACTCCCAATTCACGCGCCAGCATACGCGCTAGTTCGATGTCAAAACCGGCATATTGGGCTTGCGAATCTAGGTAGGCAAACGGCACAAAGGTCGCATCTACCGCAAAGACCAGTTGGTGGGTGGCTTGCACTTGTTGCCAAGCTAGGTCGGGCTTGGGCGGACGCCACAAACCAACCATTACCAGTACACAGAGTATGCTATATACAGTTCTGCGAAAGAGATGCGATTTCCAAAGCGATGTAAACAAAGTTACTGCCCATAAATGCTTTGGTACACCAGATAATACTCATAAATACGGCGAATGTAGCGTTGCGGTTGTTCTAACCGTGTGACTTCCAAGAATAGGTCTGGGTCACCTGCGGCAATTGCCCGCCACTTGGCAGAATTGCCGGGTCCGGCGTTGTATGCCGCTAGTGACGCATACACATCGCCCTTGAAGGTACGCAACTGTTCTTCAAAATAGTATGTACCAAATTCCACATTAATATAAGGACGATATAAATCACTGGTTTGATAGTTTTGCCACGCCAATTGTTTGGCAATGTAATCGCCAGTCGTTGGGATGATTTGCATCAGCCCGCCTGCCGCCGCTGAAGATGTGACACCACTTTGGAAAAAGCTTTCTTGGCGGATGAGCGCGTAGCTGAGCAGAACATCGACTTCATAACGCTCACTGGCGGGCACGACGAGTTCATCATAGTAAGGGGCGTAACGCAGGTAGGTGAACCATTCCGGCGAGCTAAACAGATTGGTTAAGCCCAATTCTTCGAGTAAATCGCGGGTTGCATTGATTGTGCAGTTATAATCGCCTAGTTCACGGCACGCTAATGCTAGGTGATACAACTTGAGTGGTTGGTTCTCGGCGCGTAAGGCGGTACGCAAGCCGCGCAGTTCTTTGCTGGCGGTACTGGGTCTGCCTGCCCACCAGAGCGCTTCTGCCTGCCGGTAGCGGGCATCCTGCCCAATGGTGTTTTGCCAATCTCCAATTGGAGAGACACCCACTTGAGCGGCAAGCCAAATTTCCCCCGCCGTTTGCAAAGCTCCGATATCTTTGTTTAGGTTATAGTCTGTGCGGGTGAAGGGGGCGCGCCCTGCCAGCAAGTCGGCGGCACGCAGTGCGTAATAATTGCCGGGGTTGCTGGCTTGTGCTGTTTGCCAAGCGTTTTGGGCGGCGCTGGCATTGCCCTGGGCTTGTGCTACTTTGCCCACCCACAAATACGCGGCGGCGCGTTGTTCGGCGCTTACCTTGCTTAATGTGGCGGCTTGGGCGAAGCGTACGCCAGCTTCATTTAGCTTTCCCTGCCGATAGTAGGAGATACCTGCCAAAAAAGCGCTACTGGGGGCTTCTTCGCTACTCGGATAGTCATCGGCGGCGCGTGCCCACAGGTCAGTGGCAAGTGCTAGTTCGTCAATGCGCTCGGCAATGCTAGCGGCAGTGACCAGTGCGTAAGCGGCACGGCTACTTTGTGGGTAGGTGTCGGCAAATTCCACATAAAATTGTACCGCCGCTTTGCCGTTGTCCACTTCACGCCAGTACATATCCGCCAATTCCAGCCACGCATCCGCCACCAATGCTGAACCGTCATTGTGATGTGCCAATACTTCACGGAATTGCACTTCGGCATTGTAGGTGTCGCCTTGTTCGCGGTAATACTGTGCCAAGTAATAATGAACCCGCCCATCATGCGCACCGTCATCTTGTGCCAAGCTCAGAAATTGCTCCACGGCGGTCAGTTTTTCACCTGCATGGTAGGTAATTACGGCTTGAGTTACGCGGTCAATGTTGAAACCCGCATTGAGCAGGGCTTTCATTGCCGAGAATGCGTCATAGGTTTTCGGGTAGTTGTTCACCGCACTTTGATAGAAGCCATACCCCGCTTCCTTTTGCCCAAGTGCGATATGCGCTCGCCCGCGCAAAAAATCCATCTGCGCTTTGACTAAATAGCTGGCATTGGGGTCTGCCGCAACTTTTTCATACTGTGCCAATGCGCCTGCCGTATTGCCACTATCCCACAGCGCTTTGGCATAGGCTAACAACAGTTCTTGTGTGCCAATGGTGCGCGGCGCGGCAAGTGCCATCTCGTAGGCTTGTACTGCGGGCGCGGGTTGGTCGAGTTTGGCATAAATCCAGCCGAGTTCATCGTACACATACGAATCGAGTAATCCGGGGGCAAGCTCCGTCACTTTTTGGTAGTGTTCAAATGCGCTGGCATAATTTTGCTCGCTAGCCAGCAGAATATCTGCCAACAGAAAATGAACATGGGGGGTGTAGGGGCTGGTGGGGTAGCGCTCCAGAAAGGCAAGTGCGGCAGATTTTGCCCCAGCAGTATCTTGTCGAATCAGGAGCAAGCGAATCTTGCCTAGTTCTGCACGTGCCGCCCAGTTGCTGTCGGAATTTTCGGACAAAAAACGCTCAAAAGTGCTGGCGGCATCTTCCCAATAGCCTAGTAATGATAAATGTTCCGCTTCGGCAAGGGTGGCAGGCACCGGTTGACCCGCGCTACCATGAATGGGTGTGGTCGCTTGGGGAGTAGGTATCCGTTCATTGCCATGTGGGGTGAGTGTGGGCAGTAAGACAAACTCCCCCCCTTCTTCCAGCGTAACCACCACCGTGTTTGCTCCTTCCAGGTGCGGGATGGTTAACGTTGGGGAAGGCTCAATGTTGGCAGGTTGTGTGGCAGTGGGTAGGGCATTTGGGGGTGTGGCAGTGGGTAAAAGTGTCTCAACGAGCAGAGTTTGTGCAGGAGAAAGTGGCTCAACCAATGGGATTGGCGTGGCAGACTGTAGGGGGATTTCGACTACGATTGGGGTGGCGGTCGCCACTGCCTGAATCGGCAGACTGCTACACCCGACCAGCGCTACAGCTAGCCCGCTGAGTAAGGGAATCCACAGAGTTTTCCACTTTGCACGCATGGTAGGATGATAGCACATTTTGCAGGCTTTGCGCGTGAACAATTGATGAGCGGTGAGTATTGCTGGTTAGATATGCACAGTGGGCATGAAAATTGTGTATTCATCTGTAAGGAAAAAAGTGCATTTTTGACCGGTGCTGAATATATTTTTTACTGTTGCGTTTTCATTCGTGATACAATTGGGTTTGAAATAGGGCGGAATGCCCACAAAAAGTTCATTTTTTAACCACTTATCTGATAAAAATTATGTCCAAAATCCTTCGTGCCTCCCTGCGTTTTGGTTTTTTTGCGTTGTTTTTATTCTGCTTATCGCCACTTTCTCAGGTGATGGCACAATCCGCCAACCCTGGCGAAAACCAGGTGGCGATCCATTATCGCCGGCTAAATGGCGACTATGACGGTTGGGGGCTTCATGTGTGGGGTCCCACAATTGAGCAGGGCGTTACTTGGCAAACGCCACTAATGCCGGATGGTCAAGATGAATATGGCATTTATTGGCTGATTGATATGGAGGCTGGGGCGCCATTGGTGAATTATATTGTTCACTTGGGCGACCAAAAAGATCCCGGTCCCGACCAAAGCTTAGACATTGACGCACTGGGGCGCGAAATTTGGCTCATTCAAGGTAGCGCGACCCAATATACCGACTCAGACTTTGCAATGGAGGCTCTTTTGGCTCTTTCTTTTGGCGACATTACCAAGCAAAACGCATATTGGGTTACGCCTGATACCATCTTGTGGCCGCTCGGCACAGGAGCAAAAGCCAAGTACACCCTACTCTATAGCCCCACCGGTGAAATCAAAGCCAGTGCGGAAGGGTTGGTAGGCGGTGAAGAAATTGTGTTGGAGTTTGTCTCACGCACCCCTTCAGACGAATTGGTGGCAAAATACCCACACTTGCGCCGCTCTGTGCAGTTGCGCCTTCCCCAAAGCGCGGTGGGGCGTGTGCCAGAACTGTTGCGCGGGCAAACGGCTATCAAAATTCAATTGCCGGATGGCACACACTTGGATGCAACTGGCTTACAAATTGCTGGGGTACTGGACACACTTTATCCGTATGATGGCGTACTGGGCGTGAGTTGGCAGGGTACAGCCCCCGCCTTGCAGGTGTGGGCGCCTACTGCTAGCAGTGTAACTTTGCATTTGTTCGACACTCCCACAGCCGAAGAACCATCACTTTCGCAACCGATGGAATTTAATCCAGTCAATGGCGTCTGGCAAGTGGTGGGGGATGCCAGTTGGAAAGGCAAGTTCTACTTATACGAAGTGGCGGTTTTTGTGCCACGTGAAGGTAAATTCTATACCAATGTGGTCACAGACCCCTATTCCTTTAGCCTGACGCAGAATAGCACCAAAAGCCAAATTGTGGATTTGAGCGATACGGAACTGCAACCGGCTGGCTGGCAAGCTTTGGAAAAACCGCAGGTGAAAAATTTCAACAACCTGGTCATTTATGAACTGCACATGCGAGATTTTTCCGCTTTGGATGAGAGTGTGCCTGCCGATGAACGCGGTACTTACCTAGCGTTCACCCACCCGGATAGCGTCGGTATGACCCACCTAGCGCAATTGGCACAAGCCGGACTCACCCACCTGCACCTGCTCCCTACCTTTGATATTGCCACTATCAACGAAGACAAATCCACTTGGCAGTACCCGGATTATGCCGCACTTGCCGAGCTAGCTCCTACTAGCGAAGAACAGCAAGCGGAAATTCAAGCTTTGCGTGGCACTGACCCGTTTAATTGGGGGTACGATCCTTATCACTACACCGTCCCCGAAGGTAGCTATAGCACCAACCCGCAAGGGACAGACCGCATTGTCGAGTTCCGTCAGATGGTACAAGCTTTGAACGGCATTGGACTCAATGTGGTGTTAGATGTGGTGTATAACCATACCAATGCCGCTTACCAAAGCGAAAAATCGGTGTTGGACAAAATTGTGCCCGGTTATTATCATCGTCTGACTGATAACGGCGCGGTTGCCACCAGCACTTGTTGCCAAAACACAGCGACCGAAAATGCCATGATGCGCAAGTTGATGATTGACTCGGTACTGACTTGGGCAGTGCAATATAAGGTGGACGGTTTCCGCTTTGACTTGATGGGGCATCACATGAAGGAAGACCTGTTGGCGGTGCGTGCCGCATTGGATAGCCTGACACTGGAAAAGGACGGTGTGGATGGCAAACGCATTTATGTGTACGGTGAAGGCTGGGATTTTGGCGAAGTTGCCGACAATGTGCGCGGTGTGAACGCTACGCAAATCAACTTGGCAGGCACTGGCATTGGCACGTTTAATGACCGTTTGCGCGATGCCGTGCGCGGTGGCAATCCGTTCCGTGATGTGCGTGAACAGGGCTTTGCAACAGGCATGTTCATTGCTCCCAATGTGGACAATGAATTGAGCGTAGACGAACAAAAGGCGGCTTTGCTGGCATTGATGGACAACATTCGCATTGGTTTGGCGGGCAATCTGGCGGGCTATGCTTTTGTTGGCGCGAGTGGAGAAACCGTGCGCGGTGACCAATTGGACTACAATGGCGAACCTTCCGGCTACAATCTGCTCCCGCAGGAAAATGTGGTGTATGTCTCTGCCCACGACAACGAAGCGCTTTTTGATGCTATTCAATACAAGGCGGCAGAAGATGTGACAATTGCGGAGCGGGTAAAGATGCAACAGTTGGCACTCACTGTCCCGATGTTGAGTCAAGGCGTGCCATTCTTTGATGCTGGAAGCGATCTGCTTCGCAGTAAGTCTTTTGAGCGAGACAGTTACGACAGTGGTGATTATTTCAACCGCATTGATTGGAGCGGGCAAAGCAACAACTGGGGCATTGGCTTGCCACCTAAAGAACGCAATGGCAATAACTACCCACTCATTACCCGCCTATTGAGTAATCCCGACCTAGCGGTAAGCCCTGAGCAAATTCAAGCCACCACCGCACTCTTCCAGGATTTCTTGCAAATTCGTAAATCCAGCCCACTCTTCCACCTACGAACTGCCGAAGAAGTGCAAAATGTGGTGAAATTCTACAACGTGGGGCCCGACCAAACACCCGGCTTGATTGTGATGGTCTTGCAAGATGGGGCGGAGAGCATTGTGGTGTTGTTTAATGCTACACGGGAAAGCCAAACCTTCCAAATTAACGCAGGGCTTAGTTATGACAGCTATGCTTTGCACCCGATATTGGCGGCAAGTGATTCAGAGCGCTATTTGGAAATGTCTGCCGATGGCGTGAACTTCACCGTGCCCGCTCTGAGTACGGGGGTATTTGTAGGAGGAATCGTGCCCGCCGAGTCGCCTGCTGAAGCGACCACCGAGACACTCTACCTACCCGTGATTGGCGGTGATGGTGCGTCAGCCGCAACCCCAGCCCCTGCCGAAGCCCCACGTGCCGACAGCCGACTGCCGCTCTTATTCATTTTTGGTGGGGCTGTCTTGCTGGGCGCACTGGCAGGCTTGTGGACTTGGCGGCGAGACCCAATGAGATAAGGCTTTTGGGTTGTATGATAGGCATCATTCATGCAACCCAACATCCGATGTAGAGGCTATATTCGGCATGTATGACCATTTCGCCCTTTTATTAATGAAAAGGCGTCTTTCTAAATTGTGCCGAATGTAGCAATTTAATTACCGTTTCTCAAAACAGTTTGTTTTAATGTAGCCACTAATGGGTAGGTATGGAAACACTTCAGGATTTAGGAAAAGAATATCAGCAAAGGTTTTTGGCTTTAGCGCCATATCGCAATGCAGTTTGGAAAATATTAGTCAACCAATTTTTCGATGTATTCATCAAACCTAACCACATAATTTTGGACTTAGGAAGTGGTTGGGGCGAGTTCATTAATCATGTGAGCGCAAAGCGCAGAATTGCCATGGACCTTAACCCCGAAACCCGTTTGCGTGCGAAGGAGGGGGTGGAGGTTCTTTTGCAGGATTGTTCGCAAAAATGGCAAATAGCAGAAGCAGAATTGGATCTTGTTTTTACCAGTAATTTTTTTGAGCATTTGCCCGACAAGGACGCATTACGCCGAACTTTGCAAGAAGCATTTCGTTGCCTAAAACCAGATGGACACCTGATTTGCCTGGGTCCAAACATTCGTTTTCTTCACGGGGCTTATTGGGATTTTTGGGATCATTTTTTGCCTTTAACAGACCGTTCCATGGTGGAAATTCTCACATTAGTAGGGTTTGCTGTGGAGCGTGTGGAGCCGCGCTTTCTTCCGTATTCCATGTCACAGGGATTTACTCCGCCCCTTGCTTTCATCGCGCTCTATTTAAGATTGCCCTTTCTTTGGCGCATCTTTGGCAAGCAATTTTTAGTGATTGCTCGAAAGCCGGCTTAAATTTAATTTCGAGATTTGGCACAGTTCTGTCGTGTCGAATGTGAGATGAGTCAAAAGTTCACTCGGATTATCCTTTTGAAAAACCATATGAAACTTTCTATTATTATTCCAGCAAGAAATGAGTCCGAGAATTTAAAAACGACTATTCCACTGTTGGCAAATCACTTAGACAAGGTAGGCATAACAGATTTTGAAATGATCGTGATAGACGATGGTAGCCATGACGCAACGAGCCAAGTTGTGACCGAATTTCATAATCAAGACCAGCGGATTAACGTGATTCAAAATACCGGTAGAAATGGTTTTGGCAGGGCAATTATTTGTGGGTTAAACAATTATAACGGGGACGCAGTGGTGATTTATATGGCGGATGCCTCCGATGCGCCTGCCGATGTGGAAAAATATTATTACGTTTTGCGAGATGAAGCAGAATGTGCTTTTGGGTCACGCTTTATCAAAGGCTCGAAAATATTAAACTACCCAAAACTAAAGCTAGCGATTAATCGAATTGCCAATCACTTTTTACGCCTATTGTTTTTTCAAAAATTTAATGACTTTACGAATGCGTTTAAGGGCTATCGTGCAAATGTGATTGAAGGTTGCCGCCCTTTTATCTCACCCCACTTTAATTTGACTGTGGAGCTACCCCTAAAAGCGCTGGTTCGAGGTTATTCTTTTAAAGTAGTACCTATTTCATGGGCAGATAGAGAACTAGGCTCTTCTCACTTGAAAATGCGTGAACAAGGAAGCCGGTATTTATTTACAGTCCTTTCGATTTGGTTTGAATGGTTATTGACGCGCAACGATTATCACCGCCGGGGAGACATTCCGGATAAAAGCGATGTTTTGCGTGCCAAGCCCAATAAAAATATGTTGGTTAATGAAAAATATGAACAAAACTAAAACGATTTTAGTAACAGGCTCTAGCGGGTTAATTGGCTCTGAAGTTGTGACTTACTTTGACAACTTGGGTTGGCAGGTGGTGGGAATAGACAACAATATGCGGATGGAGTTT
This sequence comes from Anaerolineales bacterium UBA6668, assembly GCA_002455215.1. Taxonomy (GTDB): domain Bacteria; phylum Chloroflexota; class Anaerolineae; order Anaerolineales; family UBA6668; genus UBA6668. The sequence continues at coordinate 15,774 of DKKK01000115.1, forward strand.
TTTGGCGAAAAAGGTGACACACGCTGGAATCAAGCACGTTTGCTCACCCAATGCAAAAATTTCCGACATGTTGAGCTAGATATTCGAGACCGGGCAGGTGTGCAATCACTATTGGCACAGCTTAAACCGCAATTGCTCGTACACACTGCCGCACAGCCTAGCCACGACTTAGCCGCTAGCATTCCGTACAAAGACTTTGATGTGAATGCAGGCGGAACACTCAATCTATTGGAAGCAGTTCGCGTACATTGCCCCGAAACCATATTTGTGCATCTTTCTACAAACAAAGTGTATGGTGACCGTCCAAACGTCATTCCTTTGGTAGAGCTACAAACACGGTGGGATTACGCCGACCCACAATTCGCCAATGGTATTAACGAATTGATGAGTATTGACCAATCCAAACACTCGCTCTTCGGCGCATCAAAGGTGGCGGCAGATATTTTTGTGCAAGAATATGGCAGATATTTTGGCATTCGCACGGCTTGTTTTCGGGGTGGGTGTCTAACCGGACCGAATCATTCAGGCGTAGAATTGCATGGCTTCCTAAGTTACCTAACCTATTGCAATGTGGTTGGCAAACCGTACATCATTTATGGGTATAAGGGCAAACAAGTACGTGACAATATTCATGCCTATGACGTAGCGCGTGCCATCCAGTTCTTTTTTGAGCATCCAACTTGTGGCGCTGTTTATAATTTGGGTGGCGGGCGTGCCAACTCGGTCTCGATATTAGAAGCATTTGAGCGTTGTGAACAACTGACCGGCAAAAAAATGCAGTATCGGTACGAAGACACTGCGCGGGTGGGCGACCATATTTGCTATATCTCCGACTTAAGTTATATCAAAAAATCTTTACCCGGTTGGGATATTACGAAGAATATTGATACGGTCTTTGAAGAAATTATTGCCTCCTGGCAAGCTCGCTTAGCCTAACCTATAGGAACATAGAATGACTCGGCAAATGTATCAAAAAATATTGGTCACTGGTGGCGCAGGCTTCATTGGCGGCTACGTGGTGGATGAGTTGGTGCAACGTGGCTATTCTGTTGTCATTTTGGATAATCTAAGTAGTGGGTCTTTAAAGTATGTGAACCCACAGGCAGACTTTATCCACGGTGATGTTCGCAACCGTGAAGATGTCCGCAAAGCTTTTTTGAAAGGCATTGACGCCGTCATTCACATTGCTGGGCAAGCATCTATCAAACTGTCTTTCATGGATCCCTATAATGACCTAGAAACCAATACGCTGGGGACAGTCAATATCATCCAAGCCTGCATTGAACACGGTATAGAACGATTGTTGTATGCCAGTTCCATGACCATTTACGGCACGCCAAAAGTTGTCCCAACCACCGAAGATAGTCCCATTGCGCCGGTGAGTTATTATGCTGTGACCAAATATGCTGGTGAACGCTATGTGCATATTGCGCCCAATCACCCGGGACTCAAAAAACCATTAAATGTGACATCCTTGCGCATGTTCAATGTTTACGGTGCGCGTCAGTCATTGTCTAACCCCTATCAAGGTGTTTTGGCAATTTTTATTGGGCGGGTATTACGCAATGAACCGATCATCATTCACTCTGATGGGGAGCAAAGCCGCGATTTTGTCTATGTGACCGATGTTGCCCGCGCATGGGCAGATACACTAGAGAATCCCGATACCATCGGGCAGGTAATGAATGTTGGCGCTGGAAAACCAATTTCAGTCAACAAACTCTGTGATTTGGTGTTAAATGTCTTTGGCAAATCAAGAAACGACTTTCCAGTGCAGTACGCTCCGGCGCAACCGGGTGATATCCGCCATTCGATTGCTGATATTACCCGCATTCAAAATATACTTAATTGGTCGCCACAGGTGGATATGGAAGAGCACGGGATTCGCGCTACGGTAGAGTGGGCAAGACAACAAAGTGCATAATTTATTCTGCTGTAATTTGCCAGCCTTGTGTCAACAGCAAAGATACCATACAAAACAGCATCAAAATCACGGACAACGCATAAGACTGCCCCACATTCAATGCGCCGGGTTGGGAAAGCAAGCGGTAAATGGCTACCGGCAGGGTAGGCGTATCGGGACGGGTGATTAACAAGGTCGCACCAAACTCGCCAAGTGATAAGGCAAAGGCAAAAGACGCCGCCACGCCAAGTGCCCGCCCAACGAGCGGCAAAACCACTGTGAGAAACACTGCACTCGGACTTGCGCCCAGCAACTGCGCCGCTTGGATGAGCCGCACCTGCAACATGCGCATGGCTGGCAAGAGTGAACGCACCACAAATGGGAACGCAACCAAACTATGCACAATGGGCAAAAGCCACGGTTGCCCCAGCCAGCGCAAGGGAGATTGCCCAAACCCCAGCAAATAACCCAATCCCAACGTGACCGCTGAAGTGCCCAGTGGTACAAGCAAAAGCGGTTCCAGCCAGTAAGACAAACGGGGGGCGTGTGCCATCTGCCAAGTGAGTGGCAACCCTAAGGCAAGCGAAATCAGCACGGTGGCGAGTGCATTGCGCAATGAAAAGTAGATGCTTTGGGCGGGGCTGACAAAAAACAACGAGTTACGCGAATTTTGGAACAAAGCTTGAAAATATTGCAATGAAATACCCGCGCCCAGCGGGTTGAGTGCTTTCCACGCCAATACCACCAATGGAAGCAAAACCCACAAAGCAGTAAAAATTGCCACCGCTACAATGGCAAGCCATTGCCACCAGTTGGTAGGTCGGCGTAAGTGCGGGCGCTGGTTGGTTAGGCTATAAGACCAACGCCTTTGCAAGTGGCTATATAATGCCATCAGCAAACCCGTAAGTAACAACTGGAACAGAGAGAGTACCGCCGCCACCGGTAAATTGCCAAAACCCAGCGCTTGGCGATAAATCGCCACTTCAAGCGTAGCGTATTGCGGTCCGCCAATCAGCAAGACCACCCCAAAGGAGGTAAAGTCGAAGATAAAAATGAGCAAACTGGCGGTCAGTAGGGATGGGGCGAGCAGTGGAAGTCCGATTGTCAGGGCAGATTGCCAACGATTTGCCCCCAAACGCTGAGCCGCTTGCTCAAGTTGTAGGTCAAGTTTTGCCCAGTACTCGCCCACTAAGCGAATTAAAATACCTACATTGTAAAAAACATGCGCGAATACGATGCCGCCAAGCGTGCCCATCAGCGTAAATTGCTTGGGGAATACAAAGCCCAGCGCCGATGTCAATTGTGCCAGCGATTGGCTCAGCCAACCGTTGGGTCCGAGTAAGGCGGTCAGCGCGACACCGAGTACCACCGTAGGCAGAACAAAAGGAATGCCACTGACCGCCAAAAGCAAATCACGCCCCACAAAGCGAAAGCGTCCAACTAGCCACGCGGCAGGCAATCCCACACCTACTGTGAGCAAGGTAGAAAGCGCCGCCTGCCAAGTGGTGAACCACACCACCTGCCAAACCCTACCCCACTGGATAGCGCTGGCATTTACGGCATAAAAAAGCACGCGCAAAAGTGGATACCCATAAAAAAGCCCCAAAAATCCCAATACGGCAAGCAAAAGCACGCGCGAGAAGTTGAGTTTTGGGGCTGAAAATGTGAACAAAGCGCAAAATTATTTGCTGAGCAGAACTGTTTCCCAGTCATTGAGCCATTCTTCACGTTGGTTGGCAATGCGGGCTGGGTCTAATTGTGCGGGTTGTTCGGCAAGGGTTGCGTAGGCAGAAAACTCGCTGGGCAGGAGCGTATTGGGGCGTGCCGGAAAGACAAACATCTGCAAAGGCAAATCGGATTGGAAAGTTTCACTGAGCAAGAAAGCCACCAACTGCTCAGCAAGGGCAGGTTGGGTAGCGCCTTGCAAGACACCCGCATACTCCACTTGGCGGAAACACATACCCGGCGCTGTAATGCTGGCAGTCGGAGCGCTGTTGGGGCGTGGCTCGCTAAAGATAACTTCGGCAGGCGGGCTGGAAGCGTAACTCACCACGAGCGGGCGCGTTCCCCCATAGCGGGTAAACTCGCTGTAGTAGGCTGTATTCCAATCTTCTACCACCTTTGCCCCATTTGCCAATAAGCTTTGCCAGTATTCCAAATAGCCATCTTCCCCGTGCGCGGCGATACTCGCTAGTAAAAATGCCAAGCCGGGTGAGCTATTGATAGGATTTTCCACCACCAGCAGTTGGGCATAAGTAGGCTGGGCGAGTTCTGCCCAAGTTTGCGGGGCAGGCAAATTGAGTTCCTTCAGTTTGGCAATGTCGTAATTAATGCACACATCCCCAAAATCTACCGCCACCACCCGCTCTTCATTTGGCAAATTTAACTCGGCTTGCGCCTGTTGGCGTGTGTTTTCAGACAAAGGGGCAAACACATTGGCAGAGAGCGCTTTGGAAATGAAGGTGTTATCCAGCCCAAAGGCGACATCCCCCAACGGGGCAGATTGGTTCAACACCAGTTGATGGGTCAGTGTACCGGCATCCCCGCTCTTGAGCACGCGAATTTGCACTTGGTGCTGGGCTTCAAATTGGGCAAGCACCCCTTCGGATACGGCAAATGAATCGTGCGTGAGTAGGGTTAGCTGTATGGGGGCAGTAGGTGTGGCAGGTGTTTGACAAGCAGACAGGCTGATGAGTAACGCTATCATAACGCCGAACATTACAAATCGCTTTTCCATATATGAATACATAATAAAACTCCGGAAGTGATAGAAATAGAAACCAAGCCTTCGACAATTTCATTGCTGACTCCGCGCGAACTGCCCATCGGTAAATTTTCACCGTACAACTGCCAGCGTGTGCCAGTGAGTTGAATACCTTGCACGTCCCCGCCAAAGGGAACAAGTGAGAGAATATCGCCCGCCCGTCCGTTAAATTGTTGGGGCTGATGTGGGTGAATGATACGGAGCGCTTGCCCCGGTTGCAACGCCATAATTTCCAAATCGCTAAACGCTGGATTTGCCAATAGCATCACATTTGCCAAAGAATGGTCCCAACGCCCGCCCAACAAGCCAAGTAGCAGAATTTGGGTAGCACCTTGCTCTTTTGCCAATAGGAGTGCCAACTCTAAATCGGTGGCATCCTTATCGGTAGGGTGTTTGACCAGTCGGGTTTTTTGCAACACTTCAGGGGAGTAAGCCCAAAGTGGCATCGAATCGAAATCGCCCACAATCCAATGCGGAATTTTGCCAATTTGTAACAGCCAAGTAGCACCGGCGTCAGCGGCTACCAGCAAATCATCGGGTTTAAGCTGGGCTTGCCAATTCCAGTTTGATTCTCGGCTTCCATTGATAAATACAACTGCACGCATAGATAGCACTCAAAATAAAAAACCGCCTGATGACAGGCGGCGGATTTTTAGGTTCAGAACTCCCTTCGCCGGCATTACCCGTCAGGTTCGTTACACGCTCAAGGGCGGTAAGTGGGTCGCAAGCTCTATTGCTTGCCTCTCAGCCGAGAAAGACTCAGCTCCCCAAGTGAAATTGTGTTGGTATTGTAAGGTGAAAGGGTGGGGATGTCAAATTATTTGAGCACCCAGAATAAGATAAATTCGCGCCCCGGAACTTTGGCTGGTACAAGCGTTTCGATATGCTCTGGGTACGTCTGCCGAAGTACTTGCAATTGTTGATAGGCTACGTCATTTTCGCCTTGATTCACATCGGGCGGTTTTACAAAAAACAGCTTTTGACCGGGGATGGCAGTGGTGAATTGAATACCATCTTTATCCAATACGATATCGCGTGCGCCCACCCCAGATGTGAGTGCCACATTGCGGCTGTCTGCCCAGTGCGGGTACGTCATTACCCATACGGCATCTTTCGATAAGCCTGAGTTTATAAGTGTGCGAGCAATATCCCCCATTTGGCGGGTATTCCATGCGCTATTGGTGAACTGGGTATTGTACTGGTTAAAGAGCATATCATAATTGTTAAGAGCCGACCAGAATAATAAGATGCCTGTAATTGCTACAACGAGACGGGTTGCTAGCCAATGACCAAAGCCATTTTGTAAGCGAAGCCAAAAAGCTCGTGCCCAGCCTTCCAAGCCAATGGCGGCAATTAGAAATGCGGGGAAGATAGCGCCTGTGGTGCGATTAAGTGACGGATTTTCGGCAGGAAATGCAATCGAAAGGCTGGATGGCAAAAGCATAATTACAAGCGATGCAAGCAGACTCAGGTCAAACCAATGCCGATTCTGAAAATAACGAATGAGAACCAGCGAGAAACCGAGAAAATACAGTGCGGCGGTGACCAAATCCATTGCGGGGTGAAACGGAATCGAGTGCGGCCAGGTGTTGCCATTGGAGTAAAAAAACATTGTGAGTACTTTCCACTCATTATCCAGAAACGTGCTGAGAATATTGACCTGTTGCCCTGCTTCCGGGATCAGTGTGCGGTTGGCACGCGCCATGACCGCTTGTCCATTNNTAAATAGTGACAATTGCCAGTACCAAAACTGGCACTAATCGGAAAGAACTGTACCCTTGTAACCCTAAGCCCAAAAAGATACCGGATAGCGCAAATTGAAAAATTTTGCCGCGCCGTAACCCGATGATTAGATGGTAAAGTACGGGTGCAATGAAAAAGCCTGTGTACATATAACGCAGGGCAAAGCGTGCCTGAACATTCGGCCAATACGCAATGCCACATAAAAACACGGCAAGTAAAGCAGTTTGCCAATTGCTGGTTTCTTTGGCGAGTAAAAACAAATAAATGAGCGCAAGCAAACCCAAAATGCTGGTGCCCAACTTCATACTTAGAAAGGTTAAACCGGTATTAAAGAATTTGACAAAGAAAGCGATGGTATAAAACTGTACGGCTTCGCGCCCAGTGTTACGCTCAAAAAAGATTTTGTATTGCCCGTTCAGTAAATCACTCACATCAAAAAGCTTTTCGGCGTGGTCGCTGATCATGTCGGGGGGGACGCTATCCAAGCGATACATGCGAAAAAAGATAGAAACCCCGGCGGCAAGCGCCACCAAAATAAAAATGCTGTTAACCGTGACGTGAAAGGGGAATTTGGGGCGGTTTTTCCACGTTTGCAAGAAAGCTTGACGCATTGAAAGTTCGGGATACCAAATGGCTATGGCAAAGCAAATCAGCGCGATAATGGAAAAAGTCAGGTTCGTACGGGTAAAGCGGTTGCCACTATACAGGGCAAATGCAATCAAGCTACTGACCACACCCATTCCCAGTGGTATTTTCCGAAACTGTTGGCTAAAGGTAGCAGGAACGTCTGGCTGGAGTTGTGGCACTTTCCAAACACCGACAAAAACCGCTGAAACTAGCGCAACCGCTGACAGGATGTACAACAAAATACCAGTTGTCGTTTGAGATTCGCGTTGTTCCGGCATTAAGCACCATTGCGCAAACAATGCCAAGCTAAAGGTAAGCACAATTAACCAACTGCGTAAGGTATCTTGCAGGTTGATTGACGTTGTAGGGGATAACTCCTTTGCTGTTTGTGTGGTCGCTATGGATAGTTCCTGCTCCTGGGGCGTGGAATCCGGCAGTCTCTCTGTCTCATCATTGATTTGCTGTTGCGCTTCAATGGGAGCAAGTTCTGCCTGACGAATGAGCGCGGAAATTGGACGCTTCCCTTGGAATAAATCGAACAACCATTCCAGTAAGGTTGGGTCGTAGGGCATAGCTAGGGAGTCGCCCACAGCAGGTATCTCGATTTTTGCTGTGGGTTTGGCTTCTTCCCCTAGTTCCACCTGCTCGATTGCGGGCTCTATTGTATCTTCGACACGGGGCATATCTGGCACGTGTGCCGAATACTGAATTTCGCTTTTTTTCTCAAGAGAAAAAGCGAAATTTTCATCTGTGTTGGAGATAGGTTCAGGCGAGTCTAATGGCTGGGAAGGCGTATCAAGATTCTCGTTCATAACTAGTCGTATTCCTTATGAAGCTCTAATTTTTTCTAAAGGTGGCTTTGAGCCGATGTCGCCACATCAAAGCAAACATTTCGCGGATATTGCGAGCGACATTCATTTTGCTTGCGGTGGGTTTCCAATCATAACGTAAATCCATTGGGGTTTCGCCAAATTTAATGCCATCTAGTAAGGACAGTTTGAGTAAAATTTCAGTCATGCAGGCAAAGCCTTGCTCGGTGATCATTTGGTCGCCCCACTGCTCCAGTAGCCGTTGCAAAGCGGATGCGCGATATAAGCGATACCCACAACTGTAGTCCCTAACGCCGCGAATAGGGGCAAAGATTTGGAACAAGATGGAAACCCCAACGCTAAACAATTGCCGATTCCACGGAATGCCAGCCATTTTTGCACCCTTGCGAAAGCGTGATGCAATCACCACGTCCAAGCCACTGTTAAGCTTGCCCAACATGCCTTGCAGTTCGTGCGGCTGGTGGGTGTTGTCGCCGTCCATGCTAGCAATCAAACCATCTTCGGGCGCTTGCTGGAGGGCAGTGGTAATGCCGGTACGCATTGCCGCCGCCAAGCCCATGTTTTGGGGATGATTAACCAATTGCACCCAATGATGTTGTTGCGCGTAATCGGTGACAACTTGCGCAGTGTTGTCTTTGCTCCCATCATTGACTACCATCACTTGTAGGTTGGGCAACTGCTGGCGGGTTTTTTCGCAGGCGGCAAGCAAGGGTGGTAGTGCCTCCTGTTCGTTGTAAGCGGGCAGGAGGAGCAAGATGTTAGCCTGTTGAGAATACTGTTCCATGTAATTAGTTATTCTGAGTATTTATATTTGACACAGTCTATATTCGGTGTGTGTGCCCAATATAAATTGCGCTTTTTAAGAAAAAAGAATTTGCACGTGTGCCGAGTATAGCACCATCATGACTGGGTGATTAGTTGTTAATCAAATTCACAATAAGACTTTACTTTTCACCATCGTCTTGTTCAATGCTAACGTTTATCTTGGGTAAGTTAGAAAACCCAATTCGAAATTTTAGCTCAATATCTAGATATTTGGAACCGGCGGTTCGGCTAGAAATTGGTTTATCAGTTAGGCGTTGTGAATTTAAAAATAAATTTTTTGTTGAAAATAAAAACGGATAGAGTGCAAGCGCGGCAATCCCCGCCAAAATTCCGAGTGGCACTAGAAGCTGTATTTTTAGTATGGATCGATAAGCTTCGCCAAAAGTTAATTGGGGGATTGGCATAAATTCAAAGTTTCCAAATACAACGCCGAGCGCCGAATGGTGCTGATTAGAAGCCTCCACAGATTTTTTAATTTCAAAACCATTTGCCATCAATTGCTCTTTTAGTAACACCTGAGAGTTTGAATCAACAAAAATTAAAGTGGGTTGTTGTAGATATTTGGAAACCCAAGAAAAATCTTGCAAACCTTCTTGAAACAGCGATACATCCTTGATAATTTCGCGTTGAATAAAATACAAAACGTCATAGTTTTGGGGCGTGGCTTCTGCTACCACGATATTGACCCCTCGTTGATTATTAATGGCTGTGAACAACATAAATTGCTGGAAATTATCCGGATATTTCTGTGCAAGGATTCCATAATAACCATCATAGTTTTGCCAAATGGCGAAACCTATTACCAAGACGCTCAAAATAGTGATCCATTTTACAGATTTCGTAGTAAACCACTTCGTTGCATATTCTTTCACCTGTCTAACGCATTCAAAAAAGCCAATACACACAATGATAGCAACCACGGGTATTACGGAAATCATATGGGTGGGACGCGGCGGAAAGGTATTGGTGATGCTCAAGATTGCAGATGCAATAGCCAACCACGAGAGCAAGAGCTGATAAGTAGAGTTGCGAATATTTCGTACGCAATTTGCAAAACCAAAACCGAAGAACACCGCACAAACCGCGCCACCGGATAAAGCAACCCAAACAAAGTTTTCCCCACCATGCCCTACTTCATAAAAATAGCTAAGAAAAGTCAAAATGGTTCCGCGCAATAAGAAAATGGCATATATCTCGGGATTAAAGAATAATGTTTGGTTTCCTACTTGATAAGGTGGAAAATATTTATACAATTCGGATTCTGGGTAAAACTCTCTTCCAAAAAAAGAGTTTCCCAAAAAACTTTCTGAAATTTTATGAAGCATAGACCCTTCCACACCCAGAGTAGAACCATACAAAACGCGGGGCAATAACATTAACAAAATGCTGACAATCAAAACTGTCGCTACACCCAGAAAATTTTTAATTGGGAGCTGACGAAAGATTAATAATAGCGGGAGTAAAAGCGCAACCTGAAAAAATCCAACTATGGCCGCTGAATATACATAAAAGCCTAACCCAACCATTAGCCCAGCGCACCACAACATAAAGAGACTCTTATGCTTGTAAGCTAGCCACAAACAACAATAAAACGCAGTCGCTACAAAGATACTTTGACTGCTAATATAACCCAAGCGAGCAAATGCCAAAAAATACCCTGAGCTTAACATCAGCAAACAGCTTAAGATTGCCCAAGAACGGCGAAATTGTTCTTTTACCAATATGTAAAGGGGCACGACTGTACACACGGCTGGAATGAGCGCGGAAAAACGCCAGCCCCAAAAATTTAATCCCGCAAATTTCATCAACCAACCCTGAAGAATAGTTGTAAAAATGGGGAAACTGTACACTCCCTGCCCAAACCAACTTACTGACCTACCACTCTCAACAATTGCTTTACCATTCTCAAAAAAAGAACCCTCATCACCGATAAAGCGAGCCGGAATATTGCTTAATAAAAGTGCGCCAAATAACAATCCCCAAAAGCCCAACCCTGCCAGAATGCCAACGTCCAAACGATTAATTCGCAGCCAATTTGTGTCTGCGCCACTGGCTTTTTCCATCTCCCACATTATTTTGGTCAAAATAAATAAAGAGAATAGCCACAATACAATAATGACTGGACTATCTTTCATTCTTGGAATCAAGAAAAGCGCAATACAAAACGAAATGCTACCGAGTAGCGCCTGCGCAAAATAGGCAGGCTTGACAATGGTTGAAAGCGACCAACCTTTGGAAATACTCTTCCAACCATCTTGTTTATTTGGCTGGATACCGGAATAAAATACTTGCAGGACGATACCAATGACCAATAAAAAGAAGCCTAAAATTTTATTGGCTGTTTGATTAAACTGTAAAAATAAAGTTTTATTTAGATAATCCGCATATTCCCAAGCAAAGACTAGGTTGGGTTGCATAAAAAACCAAACAGCCGAAATCAAACACACAATGGATAACAGCCACAAATAATGATTGATAGAAGAAAAATATGTCTTTAGTTTTTTTGACATAGCGAGACCTCGCGTTATGGTTACACAGGTGAGAATTGCGCTTTTTCTTTAACACAGGTAATTCAATATTCAGCATATTCGGCACATGCCCAATATCAACCGTACTGAATCTAAATATCCAAACAATTCAAATAAACACTCATCCTATATTGGACTCGGACGGGAATTGCGTTTCTATAGCACAAGAAAAAAAGCGCAACTCGATATCGAAACGTATGCCGAAGATGACCCGTGTCGAATATAACGAATTTAATTCTAATTCGTTACGCTATGATTTGCCAGCATTTGCAATGTTTTCATCAGTTCGTCCTGCCATTGCGTGCCAATTTCCGACTTGTAAAGCCAAGCCTTGCCTTTGCTTACACGTGCGGAAGGTGGCAATATCTGTGCCAGCAAACGCTTTGCGCCATCACTTTCCCACGCCCGACTGCGTAGGGTAATTCGTCCGGCTTCGTGCCCAACCCCATCTACCCCGGCTTGGTATGCCGCCAATTTGATGCGTAACTGGAACAGCAGGTTTTTGACTGCAGGAGGCAGTGTGCCAAAACGGTCTTGTAGTTCGGTTTCCATCGTGGCAATTTCATCTTCTGTGGCAAGCTCTGCCATGCGCCGATACAACTGCACGCGCAATTTGGCATCGCCTACATACGCCGGGGGAATGCCAATTTCAAGTGGCAACTCCACTGCCACCAAAGCCAACTCCAGCGATGTATGGGTCTCTTGGATCAGTGACGGGCTGGTGGGGGTGTTGGTGGGCAAGTTCGGCATTTCGCCTTGAACGATAGCGTGCTGTGTCTTGAGCAAACGCACTGCTTGATTGAGCAAGCGCGTGTACAGGTGAAAACCCACTGCCGAAATATGTCCACTTTGACGCATTCCCAGCACATCTCCGGCGCCGCGCATTTCCAAGTCACGCATGGCAATTTGATAACCAGCTCCCAACTGGTTTTGCTCTGCAATGGTGTCCAGCCGTTCTCGTGCTTCTTCCGTCATTTTGCCCATGCCTTGCGCGGGGTAAAAGAAATAGGCATAAGCACGATTGACACTGCGTCCTACCCGTCCGCGCAGTTGGTACAACTGGCTAAGCCCAAATAAATCGGCGCGTTCGATGATGAGCGTATTGGCGTTGGGAATATCAATGCCGCTCTCGATGATAGTGGTACACAATAGCACGTCCAATTCCCCATGTGTGAAAGATTCCATCACCTTTGCCAGTTGGTCTTCCTCCATTTGTCCGTGCCCAACCCCAATGCGAGCTTCCGGCACCAAATCTTCCAATATCTTCAGCACACCTTGAATAGTACCCACACGATTATGCACATAAAACACCTGCCCACCGCGGTCTAGCTCGCGTAAGATTGCCTGCCGAATCGTACGTTTGTTATAAGGTGCAACATTGGTGATGACCGGCACACGTTCCGAGGGGGCGGTGTTAATGACGCTAATATCGCGTACCCCCGTTAGGCTCATATATAAAGTGCGCGGAATCGGGGTCGCAGTCAGCGTCAGCACATCAACTGCCGTGCGCAAGTGTTTTAGATATTCTTTGTGCGTGACGCCAAAGCGTTGTTCTTCATCAATAATCACCAACCCCAACTCTTTAAACCGCACATCCTTGCTCAACAAACGGTGAGTTCCGATCACAATATCCACTTCACCGCATTCAAGCGCTGTTAATACCTGTGCTTGCTCTTCTTCACTACGAAAACGAGACAGTGTCTCAATTTTTACCGGAAAAGCGGCTAATCGTTGCTGAAAAGTGGTCGTGTGCTGTTGGGCAAGTACGGTAGTGGGGACGAGTACAGCCACCTGCTTGCCATCCAGCGTTGCCTTAAATGCGGCGCGGAGCGCGACTTCAGTTTTGCCGTAGCCAACATCGCCACAAATCAAGCGGTCCATCGGGCGCGGGCGTTGCATATCCACTTTTACTTCGTTAATGGCGCGTAGCTGGTCTTCGGTTTCGCTATAAGGAAAAGATGCTTCCAATTCCCGCATCCACGGCGTATCTGTCCCAAAGGCGTAGCCTGAGATGGTCTCGCGTTTGGCATACAGTTCCAGCAATTCGGCGGCAACTTCTTGGGCGGCTTCGCGTGCCTTCTCACGGGCGCGTGTCCACTCCTGCGTGCTCAAGCGGTGCAGGCTGGGGCGGCTTCCATCTGCGCCAATATAGCGGGTTAGGCGGTCGGCTTGACTGATAGGCACGTACACATGGTCGCCCCCTTCGTACTCCACCTGCAAAAACTCGCGTTCCATATTCTCATACTGCCGCGTCACCAAGCCGATGTAGCGCCCGATACCGTGCTCTACATGGACAACATAATCGTTGGGTTGAAACTCAATGAAAGCGGCTTCCGGTGGTGGAGCGCTCACTACAACTTTCCGGCGGCGGGGTTCAGGGCGGCTCCAGCCAAAAATCTCGGCATCGGTGAGTAGGTGCAAGCGCGTAACACGCCCTGCCAAGCTGGATGGAATCTCCACCACCCACCCTTCGCTCAATGCCCCCTGCACAAACACGGGTTGTCCCCCTTGCGGCAAGCCCGTCACCACATCTTGTGGCGCAGTATAGGTATTGTACTCATTCCACAACTCGCTCAGGCGGGCGGCTTGGCGGGTGACAATGACGGTGGGTTGTTCACCGATAGCCAACTCTGCGACATGGTCTAAAAACGACTTGATCTGTCCGCCCCAGCGTTCTGCGGCAAAGAAAGTTTGGCTCAAGTCGGGTAAACCGGCGGGCGGCTCACTGGTGCTTCCACCGAGTGTGAGCAAACGAGCTTGGCTCAATTGTTCTTGCAGGTCGCTCCAACTTAGGTAGGGTGTGGGCACATCGGCGGGCAGAAGTCCTTCACGCAATTGCTCGGCTTTCATCTCCAGTGCTTGCGCTTCCAATTCGCCCACTGCTTCTTCAAAGGCTTGCCAATCTTGCACTGCGACCAAACTTTGGCTGGGCAAATAGTCGAGCAAACTGGCAGGCTCACTATCCAGCCAAGCCAGATAATTTTCCAATTCGGGAAAAGCAATGCCCTGAGCCAGTTTTTCCAAATCTTGCTGTAAATCGGTGGCTGGAGTGAGTCCGGCATCTGCCCACAGGTTTTGCAAAAAGGGTAGGGCGGCAGGTGCTTTGCCGGGTAGTGCCTCGCGGGCAGGGGGAATCATCACTTCGGTACGTTTTTCCATGCTTCGCTGAGTGGCGGGGTCAAAGGTGCGTAGGCTTTCTATCTCATCGCCAAAAAACTCAATGCGGATGGGTTCGTCTGCGGTTTGGCTCCAAATATCCAAAATGCCGCCCCGCCGACTAAATTGTCCGGGTTCACTCACAATGCTGGCGGGTTGGTAGCCGATACTCTGCCACTGCTGAAGCGCCTTGCCAATTGAAATTACGCCCCCCACGCGCAACCACTGGCTGGCGGAGAAGAAATTTTTGGCAGAGAGTGTACGCATCATCAAAGCACGCGCCGAAGTGACAATGATGGGAGCATGGGTTTGAGTGGTGGGTTGGGCGGCAGAGCGTTTGGCATTTAGCAGGGCTTGCAAGGCTTGTAACCGTTGGCGGGTAGTGCGTACGCCCCAAGCATTGCGCTCGTAAAACAGCGCACTCGGTTCGGCAAAGTGCAAGATGGTGCGCTCTGGCAACCAATATTCCAACTCTTCGAGTATGGTTAAGGCGCGGTCATTGCGGTGGGTGATGATAAGTAGGGGGTGGGCGCTCTCACGTGCCAAAACTGCCCAAAACGGTACTTGTGCCGTACGGCGTGGGTGCAGGTGTAGGCTTTGAGCTGGGGCTGGCAATGCCTGTAACACCTGTTGCAGGTCAGGCAAGCCCGCCAAACTAGGAAGGAGTGCGGCGAGATTCATAGAACAAGCAATTATAGCAGAGCATTGAAAGCACTCGGATGCGCAGTTTGCGATTCGACATACGTGACCAGGACTTTCTTAAAGTTATGAAAAGG
>DKKK01000129.1 GCA_002455215.1 Anaerolineales bacterium UBA6668
AGTGCCAAAACGCTCGCCGATGTGCTGGAAGGTGACTAGTGGCTGAAAGATTGTAAGCTTGGAAATTTGGCAGGGTTGTTGCAAAAAACGGGGATGGGTGAATAACCGGGGGATTTCGCGGTTTTGCAGGAAGGTAGGCAGGTTTTTGGGGGCGGTCACGTGGAATTGGTCGCGCTTCCGTCTAGCCGCAGTCTTTGCGGCTAGACTATGGTTTTGGTATCACTAGGTTTGATTTCATTTTCATTGCACAACCCGTGAAAACCCTATAAATTTCAGCCTGTGTGCTGTATCTATATTCGACCCTTGTTAAATATGGCGGCTAGCGAAGGAGCAATACCCCACTAGCCGTTTCAACGTGCCTGATAGTTCGGCGCTTCGCGGGTGATTTGCACGGTATGCGGGTGGCTTTCCAGCAAGCCCGCCGCCGTGATGCGCACGAAGCGCGTCCCGGTGCGCAATTCTGCCAGCGTACCCGCCCCAGCGTAGCCCATCCCGGAGCGGATTCCCCCCACCAATTGGAAGATAAACTCGCGGACTTCGCCCTTAAACGGCACCATCCCTTCCACCCCTTCCGGCACTAACTTGCCTTGTGTGCCTTGCCCGCTGGCATAGCGGTCTTTGCCATAGCCTTGCAATGCACCCAAACTGCCCATCCCGCGATATTGCTTAAATAAGCGCCCTTCAAACAAGATTTCTTCCCCCGGTGCTTCGCGTAAACCCGCCAGCAGACTGCCCAACATGACGGCATGTGCCCCACTCGCCAGTGCTTTCACAATATCCCCGCTGTACTTTACCCCACCATCCGAGATAATCGTCACCCCCAGTCGCGCGGCGGCTTGGGCGCAAGCATACACCGCGCTGATTTGCGGCATGCCCGCCCCAGAAATGACGCGGGTGGTGCAAATCGAGCCTGCCCCCACCCCCACTTTCACTACATTTGCCCCCGCTTCTGCCAGCGCGGTCACGCCTTCTGCCGTCACCACGTTTCCGGCAATGATGGGTAATGCCTGCCAGTTGGCGCGGATGCGCTGAATGGCGCGAAGCACGCCTGCCGAATGCCCGTGCGCGGTGTCAATCACCACACAGTCTACATTTTCGGCAACCAGCAATGCCACTCGCTCTTCCAAGTCTGCTCCCACCCCCACTGCGGCGGCGCACAACAAGCGCCCGTGCGTGTCTTTTGCGCTATTGGGAAAATCCTGCTGTTTTTGAATATCCTTCACCGTAATCAACCCCTTCAAGCGCCCGCTTGCATCCACTAGGGGTAATTTTTCAATGCGGTGTTGTTGCAACAACTTTTTGGCGTCTTCCAGCGAGATGCCGACCGGCGCAGTGACCAAATTGCGGCTGGTCATAAATTGCGTCACCGGTAAATGGTAATCGTTTAACTCGACAAAGCGCACATCGCGGTTGGTCAGAATACCCAGCAATTGGTGGGTTTCGGGGGAGACAATCGGCACCCCGCTGATGCGATAGGTCGCCATCAGGTTTTCTGCATCTTGCAGGCTGGCGCTGGGCGGGAGCGTGACCGGGTCGGAAATCATGCCCGCTTCCGAGCGTTTCACTTTGTCCACTTCGGCGGCTTGCTGGGCAGGTGACAGGTTGCGGTGAATCACTCCCAAGCCGCCTTCTCTTGCCAGCGCGATTGCCATATTGGCGGTGGTGACGGTATCCATTGCGGCTGACAATAACGGGATGTTAAGTTGAATGCCTTGCGCTAGGCTGACGCGCGTATCCGCTTGGTCGGGCAGGACTTCGGTGTAGCCGGGCACAATCAACACGTCATCAAATGTGAGCGCGATGTCATGGTCAAAAAGGGATGCTTGAGTCATGGTTTGGGTACTCCAAATTTCAAGATTGAGTTGCGGGGGGACAGAGCGATTGCAAGGCGGAAATCAGCAAACGATGCTCCGCCTGATGAATGCGGCTTTCTAATGCTGTCAGGTTGTCGCCCGGCAGGATGGGCACGGACGCTTGGGCAATCAGCGGACCGTTGTCCACCCCTTCATCGGGGACAAAATGCACCATCACGCCGGTAGCGGAGATTTCCCCGGCTTGCCAGGCGTGAAAGGCGCGTTGAATGGCGTGCGTTCCGGCAAACTGCCCGGGCAAGGCGGGGTGCAGGTTGATGACTTGCATCGGGAAATGTTGCAAAAACGACTGGCTTAACAAGCGCATCCAACCCGCCAATACCACCCAATCCGGTTGAAAAGGCCGCACGCATTGCGCCAGCCGCACATCATACGCCGCTCGCGCTTCCCCGGCTAGGCGTTCCACCAGCATTGCGGGCACTCCCGCTTGGCGGGCGCGTTCCAGCCCGTAGGCATCCGCTTTGTTGGAGAGTACCGCCACCACTTGCATTGCCAGCCTGCCATCCGCGCAGGCGTCTAAAATTGCCTGCAAGTTACTGCCGTTCCCAGAAATTAATACCACCAAGCGTGTCATATTGTGGAAGTTTCCCCGCTACTCACGTGATGTTACTTCGCCAATTACCCAGCTCGGTTCGGGTAAACTGGCTTGAAACGCCGCCACATCTGCCGCGCCAAGCACGACCACCATGCCAATGCCCATATTAAAAACGCGGTACATTTCTGCGCTTGCAATTTCGCCTTGCGCTTGCAACCACTGGAATAATGCGGGCGCTTGCCAACTGCGGTAGTCTACCCGCGCTTGCAGGTGGGCAGGCAAACAACGTGGCAAATTGTCGGGGAAACCGCCGCCGGTAATGTGGGCAAGCGCTTTGATGGGCGAGTCTTTGTCTGCCTTGTCCAGATAGGGCTGGAGCAAGGGGGCGTAGGCGCGGTGGGGTTGTAACAAGGCTTGGGCGATTGTTTGCCCGTCTGGTAGTCGCTGGGAAAGGTCTACCCCTGCCACCAGTTTGCGGATGAGCGAATAGCCGTTGGTATGCGCACCAGAGCTTGCCAAGCCCACCAGCACATCTCCGGCAACCACATCTGCCCGTGGAAGCAGTTTACTTTTTTCCACCACCCCCACAATCGTGCCAGCCACATCGAACTCACCGGGCGCGTACACGCCGGGCATTTCAGCGGTTTCGCCACCGAGTAAGGCACAGCCCAAGGCGCGACAGGCGCTTGCCATGCCGCCAACAATTTCTGCCACCATTTCCGGGCGCAGTTTGGCGCTGGCAATATAATCCAGAAAAAACAACGGGCGCGCGCCCTGCACCAAAATATCGTTGGCGCAATGGTTGACAATGTCTTGCCCAATACTGGCGTATTGCCCCAGTTGCGCGGCGAGTTTGACTTTAGTGCCTACCCCATCGGTGGAAGCCACCAACACGGGTGACTACNNCCCGCCAAACGCCCCCACCCCAGCCAGTACTTCCTTGCCATGCGTGCTGTGTACGGCGGCTTTGAGCAATTCTACGGCGCGGTTGCCAGCATCAATATCCACTCCACTGGCGGCGTAGGCAGATTGGTTCTTTTGCATTTGCCGGAGCGCTCTTGCCCCAATATCGCGGCGAAAGTGCATTCCGTCAAAGCGAATTTCTTCAATGGCGCGGTAGGCGTACTTAAGCGCGGTGGCGAGTTCATCTGCCCAGGCGCTAACGGCAATCACCCGCCCGCCATTGCTCACCAGCAAGCCGTTTTGCACGGTCGTTCCAGCTTGGAATGGGTAGCTGTGCGTGCCAATGGCGCACTCCAAGCCGCGAATGGGCAAGCCTTTGGGGTATTGTGCGGGATAGCCCGGCGCGGCAAGCACCACGCAGGCGGCGCTCCCCGCCTTCCAGCGGACTTGGGTTTCACTGAGTTTGCCGAGCGCACAAGCCCAAAGTACTTGTAGCAGGTCGCTTTCCAGCAGTGGCAAAAGCACTTGCGTTTCCGGGTCGCCAAAGCGGCAGTTGAATTCCAGTAGTTTTGCCCCATCCGCGCTCAGCATCAATCCGGCATACAATATCCCAATGAAAGGTTGACCTTCACTTGCCAGCCCATCTAGCGCGGGTTGTAAAATCTCGCGGGTGAGTTTTTCTACCATTGCGGGCGGGCACAAGGGGGTCGGGGCGTAGGCGCCCATTCCGCCGGTGTTTAGCCCGCTGTCGCCATCGCCCACGCGCTTGTGGTCTTGGGCGGGCGGCATCGGGACGGCTATCTTGCCATCGCAAAATGCCAGTAGCGAAACTTCCTCGCCCTGCAAACGCTCTTCAATCACCACGCGCTTGCCCGCCGCACCGAACTTGCCTTCCAGTAAAATTTCGCGCAGGGCTTGTTCGGCTTCCGCTGGGCTGTTCGGCAGGAGTACGCCCTTGCCTTCTGCCAAGCCATCTGCCTTAATGACTGGCAAAGCGGGCAAGGATTGGCAATAGTCCCAAGCGGCAGAAAATTCTTGGAAGGTTTGGTAACGGGCGGTGGGCAGTTGGTGGCGTGCCATGAAATCTTTGGAATATGCTTTGGATGTTTCGAGTTGGGCGGCGGCGGCAGATGGCGCAAAAACGGCTATGCCTTGCGCCCGCAAGGCATCTGCCAAACCGAGCGCAATCGGCAATTCTGGTCCAATCACCACCAAATCAATTTGTTCGGTGCGTGCCAATGCCAAGAGTGAGTCGGTTTCGGTTACCGCAAGGGGGATATTGCGCCCGTGCAGGGCTGTACCAGCATTGCCGGGAGCAATCAGCAATTTACGCAGGTTGGGCGACTGTGTGAGTTTCCACGCCAGCGCATGTTCGCGCCCGCCAGCGCCAATCAGTAAAACGTTCATAGGGAGTGTAGTGTAGGGAAAAGTAAAAAGTGCGCGTCCGGTTAGTCGTCTTCCAGCCCGCCAATGCCGGTTTGTTCAAAGCGGTCTTTGCCGTTTTGCGGGATAGCCACCGGATACTGCCCGGTAAAACAGGCATTGCAATAGCCGTTGGTGCTACCAATGGCAGACATCATGCCCGCCATTGAGAGAAAGCACAAGCTATCTGCCCCGACAAACTGGCAAATTTCTGCCGGGCTTAACTTGTGGGAAATCAGTTCATCGGCGGCGCCCATATCCACCCCCATAAAACACGGGTGTTGAATGGGCGGGCAGGCAATGCGCAGGTGTACTTCCGCCGCGCCAGCTTCGCGGATGAGTTGCACCAGCGCCTTGCTGGTGTTGCCGCGCACAATGCTGTCATCTACCAGAATCACACGCTTGCCCGCCAAACTGCTGGGCAGTACATTGAATTTGAGTTTGATGGCGATTTTGCGTAGTTCATCGCTGGGCTGGATAAAGGAACGCCCAATATAGTTGTTACGTATCAGCCCGGATGTGTAGGGAATGCCACTGGCGTGGGCGTACCCAATGGCGGCAGGGATGGAAGTGGCGGGGACGCCCAACACGACATCTGCGGCAACCGGCGCTTCTTTAAATAATTGCGCTCCAAAGCGTTCGCGCACGGCGTTGATGCTTCGCCCATCCCAGATGCTATCGCTACGGGAAAAATAAATCTGCTCGAAGGTACACAGCGCACTGGTGGAGGCAGGTGGGCAAACGCTTTGGCGGGTGATGCCGTGCTGGCTAATGCGTACCAATTCGCCGGGCGCAACTTCGCTCCACTCGCTCACGCCCAACATATCCAACGCGCAGGTTTCACTTGCCACCACATAGCCGCCATTGGGTAGCTTGCCCACCGAGAGCGGGCGAAAGCCCCATGGGTCGCGCAAGGCATACAGGGCAGAGCGCGAACTAATCACCAGCGAGTATGCTCCCTGCCATTCGGTCATGGCGTTGGCAATGCGTTCCACCCAGTTTTGCCCGGTTGCACCCGCCACCTGCATTAGCAGGATTTCGCTATCGGAGGAGGAAGTTAAGCCGATGCCTTTTTGCAGTAAACGCTGGCGTAATTGTTCGGCGTTGGTGATGTTGCCATTGTGTGCCAGCGCCAGCGGACCGTGCGCTGTTTCGATGATGTATGGTTGGATGTTGCGCGTGCTGGATGCGCCGGTGGTGGAATAGCGGGTGTGACCGAGCGCCAGCCTGCCGGTGAGTTTGTGCAAGTTGTTGTTGTCAAATACTTGCGAGAGCAAGCCCTGCCCCTTGAAATAGCTAAATTCTTTGCCATCCGATACGGCAATGCCCGCCGCTTCTTGCCCACGATGTTGCAAGGCAATTAAGCCAAACAGCGAAAATTCGGCGGCTTGGGTCAGGCTGGCGATACTTTGCGGCAGGTAAATGCCAACGATACCGCATTCTTCGTGCGGTTGGTCAAAGAGTAGCTCTATCATTGCTTTTGAGTGGCAAGCAGGTCGCGGTCGCCCGCCAAAACTTTCTCGGCGCTCGCTTGCCGCCACGCCAGTACCTTCTCGCGCACTGCCGGGTCAAACAGCGCAATGATTTTGCCAGCAAACAAAGCGGCATTGAGCGGTTCTAACACGACGGCTGGCGCAACTCCGGCGGGCATGCGCAAGGATGAGTAAACATCTAACTCGGAAAAAGGCGGGCAGGCAATCACTGGCGCATTGACCGAGCCATCGGTGAAACCAGAGAGCGCGTTACTGCGCCCGGCAACGGTGATATACACCTTCGGACGCGGGTCGGTTTCGTATTCTGCCAGTAATTGGCTGGCGTGTTGCGGCGTTTTGTGGGCAGAGCCGACCCGTTGCACAACATTCAACCCTAGTTCTTGACAAGCAGTGGCGATTTTTTGGCAGTGGTCGCGGTCGGCGGCGCTACCCATCAGTATAACAACGAGATGATTCATAGTCTTGGTGTGTTCTTGTTAAAGGAAGTGTGATAAAAACAGCCTATAGCCGTTCCAGCATCGCGCTCAGGCGCGAGTCGGCGGGGTAGTCGGCGGGGACAAATGGCAAGCCGGTCAGCATTTCGTACAGTTGGATATAGCGCTGGCTGGCAGATACCCAAAGCGAGTCGGGCAGGGTTGGTGGTGTGCCTTCGCCACGATAGCCTTGCTGGGTGTAGGCGAGTCGGATAAATTCTTTGTCGAAGTTTTCTGGTTCTGCACCCACCGCAAAGCGTTCGGCGTAGCTGTCTGCCTTCCAATAGCGCGAAGAATCGGGGGTGTGTACTTCGTCAATCAGCACTAGCTGTCCTTGTGGGGTGACGCCAAACTCGTATTTGGTATCTACCAGAATCAAGCCAGCCTGTGCGGCAACCGCCTGCCCGCGTGCAAAAATCTGCAATGCGGCAGATTGAACTTCCTGCCACATTGCGGCAGAAACATAGCCCAAAGAAACCACTTCGGCGCAAGTTAGGCGTTCATCATGCCCGGTGGGTCCGCCTTTGGTGGTGGGTGTGATGAGCGGGGTCGGTAATGCTTGATTTTTTTGCAGACCTTCCGGCAGGGAATGCCCGTAGATGGTGCGTTCTCCCTGGGCGTAGCGATACCACAAGGCGGTGCTGGTTACGCCGCTGATGTAGCCGCGCACAATCACTTCTACCGGCAACGGCTGAACTTCGCGGGCAACCAGACAATTGGGGTCGGGAATCGCCAAGACGTGGTTGGGGATGATATCGGCAGTTTGTTCAAACCACCATGCCGCCAACTGGTTCAGCACTTGCCCCTTGTACGGGACAGCCGCCAATACGCGGTCAAACGCTGACAAACGGTCAGTTGTCACCAACAAACGCCGTGCCTGTGACAGGGTGTACCAATCGCGCACCTTGCCGGTTTGTTTGTTGGGTAGGGGCAAGTCGGTGGCGCGAATGGCATACGGTAAAACTGCTTGAATTTGAGTAGTGGTGAGCATAAGGGTAAATCGGGAAGTAAGGGAATGAAGTTTGCGCGAATTTGAAAGAATTTAACACTGGTTGGCGTAACGCACGCCATTTTGAAAGAGTGACAGCGCCAGCCCATTGGCAGAAGCACGCGTCCAGTTGGGGTGCTGGTGAAGCCAGATGTGATTTTCGGGGTGGGGCATCAACCCTAGCACATTGCCAGATGGATTGCACACTCCGGCAATATCCAGCACGGAGCCGTTGGGGTTGGCGGGATACTGCCCATTGGCGGGTGTGCCATCGGGCAAGGCATAGCGCAAGGCGATTTGTTGCTGGCTGGCGAGCGCTGGCGCGTCTTCGCAAACGAAACGACCTTCCCCATGTGCCACCGGGCATTGCAAGGGGGCATCGCCGGTGCGGATCCACACGCATTGCGAAGACTGCGGGAGCAGGTGTACCCAGCGGCATTCAAAATGTCCGCGCTGGTTGTGGGTAAGCGTGGCAGAGAAATTTCCGGCGGGCAGGATTCCGGCTTTTACCAGCACTTGAAAGCCGTTACAAATGCCCAAGACTGGTTTGCCACTCGCCACAAACGCGGTGACCTGCTCGGCAAAAAAGGTTTGCAAATCGAGCGCAAACAAACGTCCAGCGCCCAGCGCATCGCCGTAGGAAAATCCCCCCGGCGCTATCAGCATGTGGTAATCGGCAAGTTGGCGTTCAGCGCGGCGCAGTTGGTTGATATGTACAATTTCTGGGTTTGCCCCTGCCAGTTGCAAGGCGTGGGCAACATCACGGTCACGATTTGTGCCATTGGCGTGTAAGATTAGCGCTTTGGGGTTCATAGTCATTTGGGTAGTTAGTAGTGGTCGAAACATAAGTGATAAGTGCCATATGGTATGCTCATTTTCACTTGCTCTTGAGCCACTACCGGGTAGTTTTGTCAGCCGGGTTACGCCGGGGTTTTCCATTCCGCCAACAACTCTGCCAGCGGAATTTCAAACAAGTGGGTACGCAACAGCGGTTCAGCTAGTACTTGCCCGATTTGGACACAAGGCAAGTTGTGCTCGGCACGGTTTCCAGCCGCGTCAAAACTGGCGGCAAATTGCGCGGCGTGCTCGGCGGGTACTTCGACCAGCAAACGCCCGTTGGATTCGGCAAAGAGCGCCACCAAGGCTTCGGGATGCACACGCTCCAATTGCAACTGTATGCCCAAGCGTGCGGCAATGCACATTTCGGCGGCGGTTACTGCCAAGCCGCCTTCGCTTAGGTCGTGACAGGCGGCAACCCAGCCGTTTTGCATGGCTTGGTGCAGTTGGCGATAGACGGCGGGGGCAGATGCGGGCAGATCTGGCGCGGGGGCGTTTTGCAAAGCGGGGTCGGCAGTTAGCCACGCCAGGTGACTGCCGCCAAATTCTGGTAGGGTTTGCCCCAACAAAAAGAGCGGGTTGCCGGGCGTTTTTAAGTCCATGCTGACCGATTTGCGCACATCCGGCACAATGCCAATGGCAGAAATCAGCAGGGTGTCGGGAATGGCGTGGCGGTTGCCCTGATTGTCGAGATATTCGTTGTTAAGCGAGTCTTTGCCGGAAATGAAGGGGGTTGCGTAGTGCAAGGCGGCGGTGTAACAACCTTCGCAAGTAGCCAGCAGTGTGCCCAAACGTTCTGGGTTGCGTGGATTGCCCCAGCAAAAGTTATCTAAAATGGCAATGCGTGCCGGGTCTGCCCCCACTGCCACCGCATTGCGCACGGCTTCGTCAATGGCAGAAAATGCCATGCGGTAGGGGTTGACTTTGCCAATTTGCGGGTTCAGCCCGGCGCTCAGGGCAAATCCCCGCCAGTCAGTGGGCAACAACGGGGCAAGTACTGCCGCATCCGCAGGTCCATCTTGCGCCACCCCCACCAGCGGCTTCAGCACTGTTGCGCCGCCGACTTCGTGGTCATACACACGCACTACATTTTCTTTGCTGGCAATGTTGGGATGGCGCAACAGGGCTAAACACCATTCGCGCAATTCGGTAGGCGAATAGTGTGGTAGTTTGTCTTGGAGAGCGGGTTCGGGCGGGCGCGTGGCAGGTAATGTGCGGCGCGGAATGCCATTGTGCAAAAAGTTGCAGGAAAGTTCGACAATGATTTGTTGCCCGTGTTGCACTTTTAGGATGCCATCGCCGGAAAAATAGCCCAAGTCGGTTAATTCGACATCGTATAGGTTGCAAATTTCGCTGAGTTGCGCCACTTGAGTAGGCGCAACCGCCAGCACCAAACGTTCTTGCGCTTCCGAGAGCCACAACTCCCATGCCGCCAAGCCGGGGTATTTGGTGCGGATGGTTTCCAGTGTCACCACCGCGCCCAGTTCTGCCGCCATTTCTCCCACTGCGGAGGAGTAACCGCCCGCCCCACAATCGGTAATAGCGTGATAAATCGGCGCACCTTGCAAGGCGGTACTGGCAAGGCGGATTACTTCCAGCGTGCCTTTTTCGGTGATGGGGTCGCCAATTTGCACCGATGCGCCTGCCACTGTGCCGGTATCTGCGGTCATTTCCATAGAAGAGAAGGTTGCGCCGCGCAAGCCATCGCGCCCGGTACGCCCACCAATCGAGATGATGCGGTCGCCGACTTGTGCGCCACAATGCCCATTGCGGGCGCTTTTGGGCGCCAACCCAACACTGCCGCAAAATACCAGCGGATTTGCCAAATAGCCGGCATCGTAGTAAATCGCGCCATTGACGGTGGGCAAGCCCATTTTGTTGCCATAATCTTCAATACCAGCAATCACGCCTTGGGCAATTTGTTGGGGATGAAGCACTCCGGCAGGTAGTTCTGCATGGGGGGTGTTTTGTGGCGCAAAGCACAGCACGTCAGTACAAGCTATCGGGATGTGGCTCACCCCCAGGGTGTCGCGGATAACCCCGCCCAGCCCAGTATTTGCCCCGCCGAAGGGTTCAATTGCTGATGGGTGGTTGTGGGTTTCGACCTTGAAGGAGAGTTCATGCGTTTCGGTAAAATCTATCACGCCAGCATTGTCTACAAATGCTGAAAGGACCCAAGGGGCTTGGATGGCTTGGGTGGCGGCGCGTAGGTAGGTCTTGAGCAAGCCGTCTACCGCCGCCCCATCGGTTGTTTGCACTAGCGCTTTGAACGTTTTATGCACGCAATGTTCGCTCCAGGTTTGTGCCAGGGTTTCCAACTCGGCATCGCTGGGTTCGCGCTCAAGCGCAAGGTAGTAGCTTTGGATTGCTTGCATTTCTGCCAGGTCTAGCGAAAGTCGGCGTTGTGCGCTCACGGCGAGTAGCGCTTCCGCATCCAGCGCACGAATGGGGACAATTTCTGGTGCAGAAGGGAGCGCGGCGGGGTGGTAGGGCTGGATGGGCAGTTGATTCCACGCCCAATGCTGGATGATGGGGTTGCAGAGCAGTTTTTCGCTGATGGTTTGCACCTGTTGGGCAGTATATCCGCGAAAGGTGTAGCGTTGGGCGGTGGCGCACCAAGTCAGGGGGCAGTTTATTTGCTCTGCCGCCCGCAAAAGTTGGTTGGCGGTATTGTCGGTGACTCCGGCGTGGTAGCCGACTTCCACCACCCATTCATCCGCATTTAAAGGAGGAGCGGGTTCGGGTAGTTGTTTAAACAAAAACTGCTCGGTGATGGGGTCGCAGAGCAGTTTTTGAGCAAGATATTCAATTTGATTGGCAGTCAGATGCCCTTGCAAGAAATACACCTGCTGACGGGTGATGGCTTGCTGATTGGCAATAGGCGACCAGCCGATGGTACACAATTCTTTTTGTAAATTGAGTGGCAGGGAGTTTTGCTGATTGTGTTTTTGAGAAACCAAAACGCGAAATAACATGACAATTTATCCGTGACTGAACAACTGTGTACAAAGATGGCAAAGTTGCCAATTTGCTGTAAAGCGTTGAAAAATGGTTGACCCTTACAACTATACTGGCAATCGCTGGTGGTTGGTTTATCCATTCTCCACAAAGTATTTGTTAGAAAATCCGGCGGGTTGAATAAACACGATTGGGTATTGCCGGGTATGTTCTATATTTGACACGGGTTCTCTTCAATAGGGGTCATTCAGCACACGTGGCGAAGAGAACTGCAATTGCGCAACCCATTTTGGCGGGAATAGCATTGTGAGCCGCATAAGCGGCTCACAATAACTAGTACTTTAAGCGGATACCAATATCCGTAATTCCCATGCATGCCTAATATAGCTTTGGAAAGTGTTTGGCCTGATGCGCTCTTTTTATAATCCCTGCAATTTTTAACACAACCTCCCTGTGAGATTATGTTATTGCCAGCCATATCTCGCGCCGAACATCATCTGGAAAGCTCTCTAATCAAGCGATGGCAAATTGGCGGTAATTTCGTCTCGATATGGGGCGTAACGTGCTGGCAATTGTAATGCTGAGCCTAACTGTTGGGGCGTTTCGTCAATGGCAAAGCCGGGCGGATCTGTTGCTATTTCGTATAGTACGCCAGAAGGCTCGCGGAAATAGATAGAGTGGAAGTAATTGCGGTCTTGCATAGGGGTCACATGCAAACCTAAACCCATCAAATGTTCACGCCAAGCTTGCTGAGTTTGGTCATTGGCGGTTCGCCATGCAATATGGTGAACAGTACCTGCACCGCTGAAGCCCCTTCCGGCGCTAGTTTTCACAACTTCTACCCAACTTCCATTGGGCAAAGTCAATCGCTGTGTATTGGCTGTCTCGTTTTGTAGCGCTAGCCCAAAAGTTTCGTTAAGTAATTGAATGCTGTGTGCCATTTGATTAGCGGCAAACGATACGCCCAAAAAGCCGGACAACGCCGATTGTGCTGGGACATCGCTTTCTGCCCAATGGATGGCGGGCAATGGCGGTTGGCTGGTTTCCAGCAAATCTATTTGCAGTCCATCCGGGTCACGCAAGGTCAGAACTTGCCCATCCAGCGGGTGGGTGTTTAGGGTGAAGGGTATTTGGCGAGTTTGCAAACGGTCTTGCCAATACCCCATTTGCCCCGCCGGAATCGCGTAAGCCAAACGAGAAATTTCGCCACTACCTACTTGTCCGCGTTTGGCATTGACAAATGGAAAGAAGGTAATGAGAGTGCCGGGCGTGCCAATGGCATCGCCAAAATAAAAGTGGTAGGTAAATGGGTCATCAAAGTTAACTGTGCGTTTGACCAACCTTTGACCCAATACTTGGGTATAGAATGCCAGATTACGCTTGGGGTCACTGGCGAGGACCGTGATGTGGTGAATTCCAGATAGTTTTGTTTCCATAAAAAAAACTCATAAACGGACTGTAGTCCGTTTATTGTAGCAGGCTTTAAGCAAATGTCAAGCGGAAATCTTGACTAGGGTGCAGTTCAAAGTTTCAAACTGATATGCGAATTGACGACAGGAGTCGGTTTGCAACATAAAGATATGGCTATATTGGACATGGACGGAAAGGATGATGTTCCCGTAACTGCTCAGGCTGTTTGACACCACCGACAATCCGGCAAAACAAGGAAAAAACAAATATGGCTGAGCAGTTACATCTCGCTTGGGAGAAGAGTGCAATGTTGGCCGGTGCAAACTATACCAGCCGTCCTATTGCCGAAATGTTATGACAATGCTATATTATAACAACTGCGCAACGACAATTCTCATGGAGATTCCCGTGTTCACATCCGAATTTGCTACCCTTGCCGAAAAATCGTACTCGCTCGCCTTAGCGCTGGAAGATTTCTTACCCGTTTTCTTTTCTATTCTAGGTACCTACTTCATCTCACAAGTCATTGCGCGAATGGACACTAAAGAGCGAAACATGGCAACCTTGGGGTGGCTATTGGTGGGGTTAGGCGGTTTTTGTAAAGCATTGTGGAAATTGCTGATTGCCGCTGGCATTGGCGATTTTGTCGTGCTTGACAATGCCTTGTTTCCCTTGCTGGGTCCCGGCTTCACCTTATTGGCAGGGGCGGNNGCTGGCAATGCCTATCGCACCGTAAAAGGCGCACCGCCGCACCGCCGTTGGCGTTGGGCGCTGTTAATTGCTGGCATTCATGTGGTTGGCGCACTCGCCGCCGCCATTTTTGTGCCCAGCAAACCCGATAGTCTCCCAATTTGGAAGCTAATTATGCTAGAACTGACCACCATCAGTAATATTGTTTATGGTGTGGTATTGATTTTGTTGGCTTTGCAAAACCGCGCCGTGTCACTGGCTATTATCTTTGGGGTGTGGTTAGCGCTCATTTTTGTCTTGCAAGGTTTAGCTCGCGCCACCGACCATAGCGAAACCGCGCAATGGTTAGAACAAGGGCTAAACACTGTGGGACAGGCTAGTTATGCTTGGGCGGCGTGGCAGTTGTTGAAGAAGGTGCGGAAATGAGCAATTCTAACTTGAACCAAAACTACAAAGGCGTTTTTGACAACCGATTGGGTTTTGGTAAAAAGCCTGCTTTATTGATTGTAGATTTTATCAACGCCTATACCACAGTCGGCTCTGCTTTGTTTGCGCCAGATGTCGTGACGGCGGTACAAAATACCGTGCCACTTCTGCAAAAAGCCCACGACAAACACATTCCGGTCGTGTTTACCAAAGTGCTGTATGCCTCTAACGGGCGCGATGGCGGTATTTTTGTCAAAAAAGTGCCTGTCTTACGTACTATGGTTGTTGGTGAACCACTGGCAGAGTTAGTTCCCGAACTGCCTCCCAGCGAAGAAGATGTGGTTTTGGTGAAACAATATGCCAGCGCATTTTTTGGCACATCTCTGGCGGCGGCGTTAACTGCCGAGGGTGTGGACACATTGTTGTTGTGCGGCTGTTCGACCAGTGGCTGTATCCGCGCAACGGCGGTCGATGGGCTACAGCACGGATTTCGGGTGATGGTTCCTGAAGAGTGCGTAGCAGACCGGCACAGCGCACCCCACCAAGCCAACTTGTGGGATATCAATAGTAAATACGGGGATGTGGTCACTTTGGCAGAGACTTTGACTTACTTAGACAACCTGCCACCCGCATAGTCCCCAACCCTTTAAACTGCCGAGATATTTGATAATCTCGCACAACATTCAAAAAAGAGATATTATGAAAGCTTTACAAGGAATTCGTGTACTGGATATGACTCACATGCTGAGTGGTCCCTACGCTGGGATGATGCTGGCGGATTTGGGGGCAGAAACCATCAAGGTTGAACCGCCTATCACGGGTGAAGGCACACGCCGCTTGCTCGAAAAAGATCCGCAAAACAGCCTGAATGGTATGGGAGCGTATTTCCTGACGCTCAATCGTAATAAAAAGAGCGTTGCTATTGATTTGAAGTCGGACGAAGGACTGGCACTTTTCTACGAGTTGGTGCGGCATTCGGATGTGGTGCTGAATAACTTTAGCGCCGGTGTCACACGCCGTCTGAAAATCCACTATGAAGACCTTTGTCAAATCAATCCGCGCATTATCACGTGTACGATTACCGGCTTTGGTGAGAGTGGTCCTGAGCAAAACCGAGTTTCGTTTGATATGGTGGCGCAGGCAATGGGTGGCGGAATGAGCATTACCGGGCAGGTGGGCAATCCGCCCACTCGCGCAGGAATCCCCATTGGTGATTTGGGCGGGGGTATGATGGCAATTATCGGCATATTGGCGGCATTGCAAGCGCGACAGACCACCGGGCGTGGCCAGCATGTGGATATTTCGATGCTGGATGCGCAAATTAGCCTGCTCAACTATATGGCAACGATGTACTTTTTGAGCGGCGAAATTCCCGACAAACTAGGCAATGCCCATTTTGTTCACGTACCCTACAACACATTCCCCACCAACGATGGGTATATCATTGTTGCAGTAATCACCGATAATTTTTGGCGAGCCTTGATGGATTTATTGCAATTGGCAGATTTGGATACGGAAGAAAATCAACGACAACCGGGTCGTTGGAAGAATCAAGAAATTATCAACGCCCGTTTGAGTGAAGTATTTCAATTGAACAGCCAAGCCTATTGGGTGGAACAACTTTCTGCCGCCCGCATTCCCAATGCACCCGTGTATAACCTGGCACAGGCGGTTAATGACCATCAGGTGCAAGCTCGTAATATGGTGGTGGAAGTTGAATTGGCGCAAGGTGGGCAGGTAAAGATGCCGGGCAACCCGATTAAGCTTTCCGACACCTACGAAGATACCTTCTCTAGCCCACCTGCTGTGGGAGAGCACACCCTAGACGTATTGCGAGATTTATTGGGAAAAAGTGAAGCGGAACTTGCCCACTTACGCCAAAACAAGGTCATCTAGGCGTGGGTTAAGCTTGGCAGGTTTATGGAGAAACAGAACCTTTCGCAATGACAAAATATTCTGCCGAGCCGGTGTCGAAGGGGGTTGGGATGGGAACTCGCACAATGTAAGGCACACTCTCGTTGGGCGCAATCCGCCCAGACAGGGTTGTGCTTCCCATAGCTATTACTTGTCCGTTAGTCTTACTGCGGAAGCCAATCAGCACGGAAATATTGTCAACAGGGGCTGGGGAAGTGTTTACTACTTGTCCGCTAAAAACGCCTTGGGTCGTTTCAAAGGTGTTGCTGTTGCCGTTGGTGCTTAGAACGGCAAGTGGCGTATTGCTCGGTTGACTATAAAATTCATTAATGCGCACGGTGTAGCTTTGTGCCACACTGCGTAAAGTTGCACTGGTATTGAGCGCCTGCCATGCGCTCAAATCGTAAGGGAGTGTTTCGCCAGGCGCAAGGTTGATAAAAGGTAAGTCGGTGTAGGTGGCATCCAGCACGTTATTTTCCGCATTGTAAAACGTGCCCATCAGGCGCACAGCAAGCGGGTTTGTCCCTTCATTCGTCACTTCCCCCACTACATGCATTTGGTTTAGCCCATCAATATAGTAGTAGAGCGGCTTAAGGGAAAGGGGCGCGGGGTTCAAGGCTTGAGCAAAGCGAGCATCAATAAACACTTGCGAAGTAAAACCTTCCGGCAACTGGGCAGGGGCATTGATGGAAATGCGAAAGGGTCCGCTCTTGCCGGGCTCAATGTAGTTGGTGACTACCTGCGCTCCGCCGCTGGTCAACAAAGAATTATCGGGTTGGTAGACTGCCGCGGCTA
Source organism: Anaerolineales bacterium UBA6668 (assembly GCA_002455215.1). Lineage (GTDB taxonomy): Bacteria > Chloroflexota > Anaerolineae > Anaerolineales > UBA6668 > UBA6668. The sequence continues at coordinate 16,716 of DKKK01000129.1, forward strand.
CACTATCCACTTGCACCGGGTTGGGCGAATTATTGATGAGTTCACCGGCGATGTGTATGGTGCCACGTTCATCTACGCTCATTAACACGTGGTCAGCCGATACGGATGGGCGTTGTAGGGTATCGGCGGGGGAAGCATTGATGACCCGCGCTTCGTAGCGAGACGCGCCGACTAATTCTTGATTAATCACTGCTACGAAGGGCGCTGTTTCTTTGGGTGCTAGCGTGCGTAAGCCGGAAGTTGCATTGCCTTTATAAAGGGAGACGTTATTACCGTCAAAAATTTCGATTTCCAGCAAAATATTGCTTACTGCCACATCCGTTGGGTTACTTAGCATTCCGGCAATGCGCAATTGCCCAAAGCTATCGACAAACCCAACATATTGGCTGATTTCTAAGAATAAGGGTGCGGCTTGGGCAGTGGCATCAGCGGTGGGTAAAGCTGGGGTCACTACAACTACATCCGGCTGTCTTGCGCCTAACTGACAAGCCCAACTGCTCATAAGTAGGAAAGAAATGGGTATAAGTGAGAGAATGCGCTTTGGGAGCATAGGTAAATGGTTACGAATGAATAGCGAATATGTGCAAGTATCAAGCCTATTTTACCCGTAATAGGGATTTATGGCGCTATCTTAATCATTTTGTTTGAATAACGCCAAAGGCATGCAGACTAGCCAAGCTCAGGAATGGCACTGCGCTTTTTTATTAGGAAAAAAACGCAACTTTCGTGTGTGCCGAATATAGCTTTCGCTCTACCGATACTTCGACTGGCTCTTCAAACGCGCAGGGTATCTCAGGGTGACCACTTGCCTTACAATAAGGATAGTCCACGTTTGCGTGAATATTCTCCATTGTCAGAGAAAAGTCGCAGTTGGGGCAGGTGAGCGCAGTAGGCATATTCTGTGAAGTTAGTTGTATAGGTAGGGGTTTTCGGGTTCGGGCACTTCTAAGATGGTATCTGCTTGCATCAGCGGGATTTGCTGTCCTTCGGCATACGTTCCTGTCATTGTGCCTTGCACCCGCACCCAGGTATTTTCCGGGAAGCGTGCCGCACTGTCGCTTTCGACAATCACCCCAATAGCAAAGGCATCCGCCACGCAACAACTGATGGTAAAGCGTGCGAGCAAAAATTGATTTTCCTTGAGACGCGTATCTCGGTAAACAAAACCGATTACATCTGCCGCTTCACCCCCGAAGGTGGAGATGTCTGGGCTGTAGTTGTAGGCACGCACCCAATCCAGCACACTGCGCTCGGTTGAGAGCTGTGGTAATTGCATTGGGTCAATTCCTGTCCCCAAATTCTCGTTAATACCGCGGGTAAAAATGGCGTCAGCACTGAGCGAGCCGGACGGCGTCAGCACGCCCAATAGTAAAGGAACTAGCAAAGCAGTCAATAGCCAAGCGTTGGGACGATGGGTGTGTCCGTCATGTTCGTGGGGCTGTTCCTGTTCGTGAAGGTGCTGTAGCTCATGTGCCTTTTCTTTTTGGAACTCGCGATAACTTAGACCGCCCAGCAATAACAATAACCCAGCGCCAGAGAGTACGAGCGGGTCAAAACGAGACGCTATATAATTGTCTAAGCCACCCAATAGCCATTTGGAGATGATAAAAATCGCCAACCCGATCATCAGTGTGGCTTGTAAAATGCGAAAGGTTTTGATACTCATGTACTTTCAGAAGCTTGTTTTTTAGTGAAGAAGGATTTAACCCTGGCGAGAATAATTTGAAGTGTATTGGTCTGAGGCTTTTGCTGGACAACCCGTTCGGGAAATGGGTCTAAATCAAACAATTTGCGCCAAATATATAACACAAGCATTTTAATTGTGGCGAGAATAGGTGCACACAATAATACGCCTAATATTCCTGCGGTCGATGCCGCGGCTAGTGTACCAATAAATACGACGACTGGGTGTAAATCTAAGGCATTACTCATAATCCGTGGAACTAAGATGTAGTTTTCAAGTTGTTGTCCCAGAATGCCTAAAACCAAAACAATGCCGGTAAGTGTGTAAGCATCCAAGCCCAAATAGTTGCTTTCTTGAGAAAAAGCTACAATGATAGTAAGGACAACTGTAACAGTTGGACCCAGGTACGGGATAAATTCTAAAAACGCGGCGGCAACTCCCAGACCGAAGGAGTAGTTCACCCCGACAATCGATGTTGTGGTGAAAGTGTACAACCCCATCACTAAACAAAGGGTCAGTTGTCCGCGAAAGTAGGCATTCCAAATACGGTTAAACTCTGCGAATAGCTTATCCATATCATATTGATAGCCGGGTTGCCGAGCCAGTTTGCGCAAAACGGCAGTAAAGCGCGGCAAGTCTTTGGCTAAATAGAAGGAAACAAACAAAACCACCACAAACCAGCCGAGTTGGGCAACTGTATTTTGAGCGAATGTGGCAATGAATTCCCCACTATTGGTGAGTATTGGTTGTAATAGCTCAATTGCTTGTTTAGAGAGTGCATCGAAGTCTACAATATTGGTTTTCTCAATGATTGTAAAAGGTCCTAGCTTTACCCCTTGTTGCGCAAGTTGCTCAAACAGGCTAGAGACGATAATAATCCAGCGTGGCAAGTTTTCAATTAAAGCCTGCACTTGCTGAAACACAACAACGCCCAAAACGGTGACAGATACCACCATCACCAACAAAAAAAGGATGTACACAAACCCTAAAACAGTGGAGCGGGCAAACCGGGTGTGTCGGCTAATCCATTGTGTAAGGGGAAGCAGTAAATAGGCAATCAGCCCTGAAATGATGAGGGGTTGGATAAAATCCGTAAAGCGATAAATTAAAAAAACGCCAGCTATCAACATGCAAATTACGACAATTATTTTTGCGGAACGCCCCCATTTGGGAGAAGTAAGTTCATAGTGTGAAGTTTCTTCGCTGGGTGAGGCAAGCCCTTCTTGCACATCGGCTTGCGCCATCAATGGAGATTTTCGTTGGTCATTTCTGGTTTCTGGTAAGGGCTGTATTGCTTGGGTCATTTTATTTTCCTAAAACGGTACGGGTTTCTGTCCTTGCTATGCCTTGCCGGGGATAACCTAACAAGATGCGAACTATATTCGACATGGGTTATATTCGTACCTGTGCCGAATATAGGTATGATTTTATTATCGCACACCTTAACCGGATGTGCTAGCTGGTTAGGATTACAAACAAAATGACACTTTCGATAGGATTCGTTGCTGAAAAATTTGGTGAGCCTGAAGATTACGCTTGTCATAAGAAAAAGGTGTAATGCTTGACCATATTCGGCAACAATCAATCTGAGCTGGTGTTAATCTTTTTCTGACGTTTTGCCATTAAAATAGTGCGCGAATCCTTTATATTCGACACGGGTCATATTCGGCATATGTGCCGAATATGCTTTCCCAATAACCGGAGACTATCGCTATGACTGAACAAACCCTACAATTCAAAGCCGAAATACGGCAATTACTCGACATTCTGATTCATTCACTCTATACGGAACGTGAAATTTTTTTGCGTGAATTGGTGAGCAATGCATCAGATGCGCTAAATCGTTTTCAATTCGAGCAGATTACCCAACCTGCCGTGCGTGACGCTAATGCGGAATTGGCGATAACTTTGGTGTGCGACCCAGACAATCGCACCTTAACCATCCGCGATACTGGCATTGGTATGACCGAAGAAGAACTGATTAAGTCGCTCGGAACGATTGCCCACTCCGGCGCACGTGCCTTTTTGGAAGCCGCTCGTGAAAAAGGGCAAAACCCGACTGAGATTATTGGGCAATTTGGGGTGGGCTTTTATAGTGTGTTCATGGTTGCCGAAGAAGTGCGCGTGAATTCGCTGAGCGCTCGCCTGGATACGCAACCTGCCAGTTGGGTGGCTACCGGTGGGGATGAATACCGCATTGAACCCAGCACAAAGGCGGTTCGCGGTACGGAAATCATCGTTAAACTTAAGGAAGAAGCTAAAGAATTTTCCGAATTTTACCGTGTGCGTCAAATTGTCAAAACGCACTCTGATTTTGTTGCCTTCCCAATTTACGTGGAAGAAGCCGGTAAGCCAGCCGAAGAAAATAAGCCTGTTAACCAACAAACTGCCTTGTGGCGAAAATCGGCGAAAGAGATTAGTGCAGAAGATTATAAAAATTTTTATCAGCAATTCACTTTTGATTTTCAGGACCCGCTATTGCACATTCACTATTCGGCAGATGCGCCGGTACAGGTTTACAGCCTATTATTTGTACCTAGCAAAGCCGACCCAGGTTTATTTAGTGCTCGCCGCGAAGATGGTCTCAAACTGTACAATCGTAAAGTATTGATTAAGGATAATACCCGCGATTTATTACCCGAATATTTGCGTTTTGTGCGGGGCGTGGTGGATACTGAAGATTTGCCACTCAACGTTAGCCGCGAAAGTGTGCAAGCAAACGCAGTGATACACAAGCTTAAGCAAGCGCTGACACGAAAAGTACTGCGTGAATTGGAAGATTTGGCAAAAAGCGATAGCGCTAAATATGAAGCCTTCTGGAATGAGTTTGGCGTGTTAATCAAGGAAGGCTTGGCAACCGCCCCCGAAGACCTTTCTCGTTTGCAGGGGCTGGCTCGCTTCCATACTACTACCCACCTGGGCGAGTGGGTTTCTTTGACAAGCTACAAAGAACGTGCCAAAGCCGAACAACCCGCTATTTACTACATTCTGGGTGATGACCAGCACAGCACGGTACGAAGCCCGCATTTGGATTATTTCCGCAAGCATGGCTATGAAGTGCTTTTGCTCACCGACCCAGTGGATGCTTTCTTGCTCAGCAACTTAAAAGAATTTGATGGTTTGCCGCTGAAAAACGTTGCCGCGAGCGATACCGAACTACCTGCCGCAAACGAAGCGTCTGAACCAGAAGCCGAGAAATTATCGGATGATGCCTTGGCAAAGTTGGTAGCAAAGTTCAAAGCGCAATTGGGAGAACGTGTTTCCAATGTGCGCACCACTGAGCGCTTGAGCAACTCACCTGCCCGTTTGGTGGATGCGGAGGGTAGTCCCAGCCAAGATTTGCAACGTATCTATCGTTATATGGAACGTGGCTATCAGGCGCCAGCCAAAGTACTCGAACTCAACCCTAGCCATTCACTGGTCAAACAACTGGCAAATTTAGCCGAACCCAATCAACTGTTGGATATTTGCATTGAACAGATCTATGACAGCGCTTTGTTGATAGAAGGTTTGCACCCAGACCCAGCCAATATGATTGAGCGCATCCAGCAGATTATGACTGCCGCTACCCAATAAATTCCGTAGTTGAAACGCTAAACGTCAAAACGGCACGAAAGTTCTATATTCGACACGGTTGGAAACTGCGATATTCGGCACACCTGCCGAGCGTACAAACCGTGTCGAATATGAGTATCAGAAACACGTGCCGCTTTTTTATGCGGGTATCTGCAAGTTAAGTCATTCTCGTTTTGACATTTCGTTCTTTATAAAGTTGGCGTTGTGAACTGCCACAAGCGGCAAAGCCATGTTTCTTTCTAAATAAGACTGCTTCAGTCACGCACACCGCTTGGCAGGCGGGTAATAGGCAATTACAAATTTGGTGGTTTTGTGGGATAATCTACGAAGCAAACGCAGTAGTTGGTCGTAATTTGTCTTCGGCACAGATAAAAATTGCACTCTTTTCTTATGGGGGGAAGGCAATTTCAAGCTCGTCCAATATAGCATTTTGAGTAAAGTTGGCATGCTTATTTAGGCTAACTTCTCCTATTGATTTAGAAGGTGAAATCTTATGAAAAAGGAAATTGGTATCAAGGGTATTAACATCGTCCTAATTTTTTTATTTTTGTTTTCTGAAGCGCTTTCGGTCGGCATGGCACAATCTCCAACGCCATCGCCAGAAGCTACAAATATGGCTGAAATCCCCACTGATGTGGATGGGGATGAACTGGATGCAGAAAACAGCCTACTTTTGAGTGAAACTGTTTTGTTCCCCACTATGGATACGGCGCTTAATGATTTATTTCGCCCCAAACCAGCAGTATTAGGAGACGAAGAAGAAAGCTATCCCAATGCAAATCTAACCTACATGGATAATGGTAATATTTTGGTCTCAGTCACTACGCAAAGTATAGAAGGGAAAGAACAGTTGAAGCAACGCTTAAGCCTTTATAATGCTGAAATTATTGCGGAGTACGACATTTGGCTAGATATAAGCATTCCGGTTCAGCAATTACCAGCTTTTTCAAACGAAATATCTATTTCAACCATAACGCAACCGCAGACTGGTCTATCCGTATCTGCCCAATTTCCCCCTGTAACTACGACGCCCCTAAGTGCGCCACTAAATGTGGGAAGCAATACGACTCAAGGAGTTGCCAAAAGTAATGCACTATCTTGGCACAATTTGGGTATCACTGGTAGCAATGTCAAGGTTGGCATTATTGATTTTTTTCAGGGCTATAAAACAGCTCAATCTCTAGGCGAATTACCTGCCACCCTTAGTTTTTACCCGGACGAAAATTCATTAGATACTTCTGACCCACATGGTACAGCGGTTGCTGAAATTATCTATGACCTAGCGCCAAGTGCTCAATTTACTTTGAGTTCAATGAGTAGCGGAACTTGTGCTGATTTGGCAAGCCGCATTGTTGGTTTGGCAAGTAGCGGAGTTAATATCATCTCATCATCAGTTGGGCAAATGCAATGCGGGGCGGGTGATGGCAATCCAGCCTACGACCCAATTTCCAGTGCAGTCACAACGGCAAAGAATACCTATCACACACTGTTCTTTCAGGCGGCTGGTAACCATGCGCTCAAGCATTGGGCTGGCACTGTAACCGACAAGGATAAAGATAAATATCTTGAATTGAATGGCGGCTCAGAAGTAACATCGTTAGGTTACTTGAATTTCGGTTATCCAGTCATTATTAGTATGCGCTGGAGTGAGTGGCCCAAAGCCACGACCAACTATGACCTTGTTTTAGTACGCTGGACTGGGTCAAAGTGGAAAAAGGAGTATACTTGGGGGATTTTGCAATCTGGTAACCAACCACCAACAGAAAATGGCTATGTCTATATTACAAAGCCTGGCACTTACGGACTTGCCATTCGCCGTCCAAAGGGAAAATTCACATCTTTCCCAACTTTCGACTTTATGAATTGGTACTTCAACATGTCAGTGAACAATGTGAATTACAGCCTAGTGGGTCCAGCCACGAATCCCAATACCTATGCTATTGCCGCCGCTGATGTGTCGAGCGGAATCCGAGAAAGTTATAGCTCTGTTGGACCCACTTTGGGTAGCGGGGGGGGTCTGACTGGTGGAACTAACCAGCCTTTTGTAACAGGTTACGCCAATGTAGATACGTGGGCTTATGGTCCGGGGGAGTTTAATGGCACATCTTCAGCTACGCCCCATGTTGCAGGGGTTGCCGCTCTAATTTGGAGTTCAAACGGTTGTACTTCTCCAGCCAATTTGCCTAGTTATGTGATTAACTGGCTAAAATCATATGCCCAAGATATTCAGCAAGCCGGTTATGACTTACAAACCGGTTACGGACTGCTAAAACTCGGTGCCGTTCCAGCTAACGTTTGTCACAAATATTATCTTCCCATCCTACTCCGCTAGTTTTTGTCAATTTCGCAAAAAAATACCACCGTATCTGCGGTGGTATTTTTTTATAAAAAAGTGTATTCTGCACGGTCAGAATACACAAGCTCTACGCCACAGCTTCGTGCAACGCATCGGCAAAAATACTGAGCCCTTCATCCACCAACGCACGGGAAATGTTGAGTGGAGGCGTAAAGCGGATGGTGTTGGGACCACACGGAATCATCAACGCGCCGCGTTCAAAGCCGCCTTCAATGATGGCATTGCGTAAGGTGCTGTTGCGCTTCTTGCTCACGGCATCTTCCACAAATTCGACCCCGACCATCAGCCCGCGTCCGCGCACTTCGCCAATCACGGGGTATTGGCTTTGCAATTGGCGCAAAAATTGCTGAATATAGGCTCCTGTTTCGTGGGCTTGTTCCAGCAGTCCTTCGGTTTCAATCACTTCGAGCGTGGCAAGTGCCGCCGCCAATGCCACCGGGTTGCCGCCAAAGGTGCTTCCGTGTGCGCCCGGCTTCCAGGTCATCACACTTTCTTTTGCCATGATACCCCCCAAGGGTAAACCACTGGCAATTCCTTTGGCAAAGCACACAATATCGGGTTCCACCCCTTCGTGCTCAATTGCCCACCATTTGCCTGTGCGCCCCACACCGCTTTGAATTTCATCGCTAATGAGCAAGATGCCATATTCATCGCAGATTTGGCGCAAGCCAGCCACAAAACCCGGCGTGGGAACCACATAGCCGCCTTCGCCTTGAATGGGTTCGAGCAAAATGGCGGCAACATCAGTTGGCTCTAGTTTGGTGCGAAACAATTCTTCGCGCAAATAACGCAAAATACTTGCCCCAACATCTTCCCCGGCTTGTTGGGCTAGCAGGGGGCGATATTCGTAGGGGTAGGGAATGTGATAAACCTGCACGCCTGTGGGATAGTGTGCGCTTTGGGTGCGCTTGCTCGCTGTAAAGGAGAGCGAGCCTAAGGTGCGCCCATGAAATGCGCCCAAAAACCCGATAAATTTGGTGCGTCCGGTGTGATAGGTGGCGAGTTTGACGGCACTTTCCACTGCTTCGGTGCCACTATTGCCAAAGTAATAGCGGGTTTTGCCGCTCATGGGGGCAAGTTGTGCCAGCTTTTCTGCCAATTCTACGGCTTGCGGATAGTAAAAATCCATCAAGCATACATGCCAAAACTCGTCTATCTGCTTTTTCACGGCTTCCACCACCTTGGGGTGTCCGTGCCCAACATTTANNACCCGCCATTAGGTCAATGTATCGTCTGCCGTCCACATCCCATACTTCTGACCCACTTGCTTTTGCCACCACGAGTGGGTACTCGCGCCCGTAGGAGGTGGCCATGATTTTGTGGTCGCGCTCAATGATGGCGCGTGCTTGTTTTCCAATGGTAGGTTGAAGGGTTGGTGCGTTCATCAGGTTACTCTTAATTTCCGGCAGGAGTTTTCCTTTCGGCGTGAATGGTGCGGATTTGCTATTGGAAATGATACCATTTTATGCTAAAATTAGCAATAATTTTGAACAATCTGTTCACAATAAGAACAAGTCTTTTCGAACCCGTTAACCCCAATGACCACACTAGCCCCCATTCAAACTACCCCTGTTGTTACCCGTGCGCCTTATTGGAAGGATGTTCCCGATTCTCAATGGATGGATTGGCGCTGGCAAATGAGCCATCGCCTGAATACAGTCGAAGAGTTGGAAAAGGTGATTAACTTAACCGATTCGGAACGCAAAGCTCTGACTGCCAATAACTTGTTTCGCGTGGATGTCACCCCTTATTTTGCCAGCCTAATTGACCCCAATGACCCGCTTTGCCCGGTGCGCCGCCAAGTGATTCCCACATCTGCCGAGATGGTGCCCTTTCATTCGATGATGGAAGATAGCCTAGCTGAAGACAAGCATTCTCCGGTGCCGGGCTTGGTTCATCGTTACCCAGACCGGGTGCTGATGTTGATTACGACCCAATGTGCGAGTTATTGCCGTTACTGCACGCGCAGTCGCATTGTGGGTGACCCAGCCCAAACCTTTAGCCGCCAAGAGTTTGATGCGCAAATTGAGTATATTGAAAAAACGCCGCAAATTCGTGATGTTCTGCTCTCTGGTGGCGACCCGATGGTGCTGGCACCCAAGTTACTCGATATGATTTTGGCTCGCTTGCGTGCCATTCCCCATGTGGAAGTGATTCGGATTGGAAGCCGCGTTCCAGTATTTTTGCCCATGCGCATCACCCCCGAATTTTGCGAGATGGTGGAAAAATATCACCCGTTCTGGCTCAATATCCATGTCAACCACCCGAAGGAAGTGACCCCTGAACTGGCGGCGGCTGTGGACCGTCTTACGCGGGCGGGCGTACCAGTGGGGAACCAAAGCGTGTTGTTGGCAGGGGTAAACGATTCGGTGCATATTCAACGCAAATTGGTGCATGAATTGGTTAAAATTCGTGTTCGCCCGTACTATCTCTACCAATGTGATTTGGTGCAAGGTTCGGGGCATTTTCGCACGAGTGTCAGCACCGGCATTGAAATTATTGAAGGTTTGCGCGGACACACTTCTGGCTATGCAGTGCCAACTTTTGTGGTGGATGCGCCGGGTGGTGGCGGCAAAATTCCAGTGCAACCCAATTATGTGCTTTCCTATGGTCCGGGCAAAACCGTTCTGCGCAACTTTGAAGGGTTTATCACCACCTATTCTGAACCGTTGGATTATGACCCCACACTCATTCACCACACCGAAGCGCAAATTCCCGCCCGCCCAGAGCCCGGTCAGGAAGGGGTTTTGGGACTGCTGGAAGAAAAACGGATGGCGATTGAACCCGCGGGCTTTGCGGAAGTGCATGCGCGGGGTGGGGCAGAGCATCGCCTGCGTAACAAAGAACTGGTGACAAAGTGGCAACCGATGGGCGTGGGCGCATTGGAAGGGCAAACGGCAGAGAAAGCCCTGCCCGCCGCCCCCGACCCTGCCAGCCCTCCCAC
>DKKK01000097.1 GCA_002455215.1 Anaerolineales bacterium UBA6668
AACCAGGCTGAGCAGTTACAAAATACGAAGGTAAGTCGGTTATATGGTAAAATCCTGATATGAAGAGATTTTTCGGTGCTGTGTTTTTCGCAGTGCTTGTTTTGTTGTTTCTGACGGGTGAACAGTCGCCTGTTTATGGGCAGGAGCAGGCACAAGCGGCTCAACTTCTAGCACAATTAACGCCGGAAGAGAGAGTGGCACAACTGTTTGTCGTTACTTTTCGTGGGGATGCCAATGGGGAAATAGCCGAACTTCTGCAACAATACCACACATTGGGCCCNNAGCCAATGATGCGGCACTAGCGGTGGACGGGCGTTTTATCCCGCTTTTGGTGGGGGTAGATTACGAAAGCCAAGCAGACTTTCCCAGTGGTGTTGACCCCAATACCGTAACCACACCCAATTTAATGGCGTTTGGCGCAACTTGGAAGCCAGAGCACGCCAAAAATGCGGCTGAACTAGTGGCAAAACAGTTGGACGCACTGGGTATCAATTTATTGCTAGGACCTACGGCTGACTTGGCGTATCCACCACGCACCACTTCTCCTAGCGATGCCGGAGCCGGTGTATTTGGGGAAGATCCTTATTGGACAGCCCGATTTGTAAAAGCCTATACTGCAGGCATTCAGAACGGTAGCGCCGGACGAGTCGCTGTAATGTTGAGGCATTTTCCGGGTATCGGGGCGGCAGACCGTTCAAACGAATTGAATCGGGCTACGGTTGCCAAAACTTTGGATGAATTGCTAGCGGTTGACCTAAAAGTATTCGATGGTTTATCCGGCATTGCTGGGCAAGCGGGGGTAGCCAGCGGTGTGCTGGTGGCACATGTCCGTTTTCCTGCATTGCAGAGCAACACTGCCACTGACTTACGCCCCTTGAGCGTAGATACCCAAGCATTGCCCGCTTTATTCAAAAGAGCGCCTTTTGCCGATTGGCGCAATTCGGGTGGGGTGGCGATGAGTTTACCCTTAGGCGCGTTGAGTATTCGCAATTTTTATGACTCCAGCGGGGTAAGTTTTCCGAGTTTTAACATTGCACGCGATGCTTTATTGGCAGGTAATGATTTGTTATTCTTAGATGAATTTTTTGCCCCGAATGAAACGCAATCGCAGACTGTGGCAAAAACAATTGACCAGTTTGTACGCAAATATAAGGAGGATACGGTTTTTGCGAGTAGCATTGACGCGGCAGTTTTGCGTATTTTGACGATGAAGTATAAGCAATTTGGCGAAATGACGTTGGACTCTGCCCTACCAAAGCCAGTCGCAGTGGATATTAATGCGGCGAGNNGGAACCTAACAGTGGCTACGGAAAGTGCCAGCTTAATTTCACCCAGTGCAGAGGTCTTAGCAGGACGCATCCAGCGGGCTCCAGCAGAAAATGACCGCTTGGTATTTTTGACAGACACAATGACGGCTAATGTGTGTGCAGATTGCCTGCCTTCGACTTTGCTACCCACCAATGCTTTGGAACAAGTGGTGGTGCGATTGTACGGTGCGGCAGGGAGTGGAGAGATTCAGAGCAATTTACTTTCGAGCTACAGCTTTACCGAACTCTCGGCATTTTTGGATGGGCAAGACGCGGTAGATGCCCCAACGGATGAACCTGCAAACCCGAAAAAAGCCATTGGCGATGCGTTACGCCAAGCGAATTGGTTGGTCATTGTGGTAGGCAAGCTAGATGCTGAAACACGTAGTCAAAATGCTTTGGTACGTTTATTGGCAGAACGTTCCGATTTGTTGCAAGAAAAGAAGGTGATTGTCTTTTCGGTGGATGCGCCGTATTATTTGGGAGCATCGGAGATTAGCCAAATTACTGCCTACTATGGGTTATACTCGTGGAATCCGGCGTTTTTGCAGGTGGCGGCAAACTTACTCTTCCAAGAATTTACCGCCAGCGGGAAGCCCCCCGTCTCAATTGACGCGGTGTCGTACAACCTAACCAATCAATTGCAGGCAGATACCAGCAAGCCGTTTGATATTTTTATTGACGAATCGGTACAGTCACTCCAATTGACGCCTGAAATCACCAATTCGCCCGAAGCAACCGCACCGTTAGCCGTACCGGAAGGGCAAACCTTGAGCTTGTTCACTTCGCTCTTGCTGGATAAAAATGGGCATGTATTGAAGGATGGCAGTGAAGTGCGCTTTGAAGTGACGTATCTTTCTCAATCTGGCTTAACCCAGACCGTATTTACCAATAGCGTAGATGGTGTAGCAAGGGTGCAAATCCCAACGCGGCAGACCGGTTTGGTAGAAGTGGTGGCTTTTGCCGGTGAAGCAATTTCGAACTTGCAACAATACGACATTCGTGGAGAAACCATTATCCCAATTCTCCCGACTGCTACCCCACAACCGACAAGCACCGAAACGCCAATCCCCACTCCTACCGCAACAGCAACTATAAACCCTGCTGGCGGAGATTCCACTCCGACATTTGGCGTCAACCAAGCAACCGTAGATATCGGCGACTTGCTAGCCACTGCTTTCATCACACTCGCATTGTCCAGCCTTGCTTGGCGTCTTTCAGACAGCCGTCAACAGCCCATCTCGCGCGGTGTCAAGATGGTTCTATTGGTATGGATTGGCGTATGGCTAAGCTACAATTATTACGCCTTAAATGGTCCGGGAGTGGCTGAAATGGCAGAAATCAATGCCTGGGCGCCGATATTGTTTGCAACTGTAGGTGGGGTTTTGGGGTTATTGCTGGGGTTTGTTTTTTTTGCTAGAAATGCGGGTGACGGGCAATGGTAGCCGGGGGCGCTGAGTGAAACCGCAAAGGTAAGGCTTCGTGCTAGCGTAACAAAGTTGCCATAGCGCCCATTAGCATCAAAAGCCCGGCAGTGATTGCCAACAGCAATTGTAAGCGGTCAGAAAGCGCTTTTTCCAACCATTCGGAGGAAGATTGTGGGATAAAAACATTTCGCCCGTTCTCTGCGGGGAAAATGCCTTCAAATAATGCTTTTTGGAATTGAATAATGCTTTCTGGGCGCTCTGTAGGGTGTAAGGACAATGCCCACTCTATGGCTTTTTCAATCCGTTGGGTCACTTCAGGATTGATGGCACGCATAGGGAGTAGTTTTTCACGGCTGACAAAACGCACCTTGGCTTCTGGTGGGGCTTGGTTGGTAAGTAGGTGATAAACTGTAAAGGCAAGTGAATAAATATCGGAGCGGGCATCCGTGTGACCATTGTCGCCGCCATACTGCTCTAATGGCGTGTAATACACCGTGCCACGTCCTTGCACAACCGTGATGGTGCGTTCATCGGGCGCAAGCAATTTGACCAAGCCAAAATCCACCAGTTTGATAACGCCACTGGGTGTGAGCTTAATATTGGATGGCTTGATGTCGCGGTGGACAATGGGCGGGTTTTGTTGGTGGAGATACGACAAGGCGTCCACTAGTTGCCGCGTCCATTTGAGTACTTCCTCCAAAGGCAAAAACTCGTTGATGCTTACCGCTTCATCCATGAGTGTTTTTAAGTCTTCGCCCGGCACGTAATCCATGACCAGAATGTCGGCATCTTGGTAGATGAAAAAGTCGGAAACTTTGGGTAGGTTGGGGTGATCTAAGCGAGCCAGAACGGAGGCTTCCCGCAAAAACTGTTCCTTGGCTTGAACTATACTTTCTTTTGAAGCGTACGGCTCAATGGTAACTACTTTTAGTGCGCATTGGCGACCTGCCAACACTTCATCATCTGCCAGATAGACAGAACCCATACCACCTTGCCCAATTGAGCGTAGGATGNNGTAGGATGCGGTAGCGTTCTTTTAGTAAGTCTCCGGTTTGGATAGTCATCAAAATACCAGTTCTGCTTGAATTGCGCTATAATTTTATCATTACTTGATGGAACGAGCAGAAAATCTTTCTGCGAAATCTGACGGTGATGTGGGTTTATGCCACAAAACAGTACAATTCTGGAGAAAAGTTATGCGAACCGATGATATTCCAGTCCTAATTGGACAAACGGGCTTTGTAAAAGGGAACCGTTGGAGCTTAACGCAAGAAGAGATCTTAATTGGACGCGATGGCACTTGCGAAATTATCGTCAATGATAAAACTGTTTCTCGCAAACATGTGCGTATTTATCGCGCAAATGAGCATTGGATGGTGGAAGATTTATCGAAAAATGGGACGCACCTGAACGATGTGCTTTTAAAATCACCAGAAGTCTTGCAAGATGGCGATATTATTACAGTTGCCACCGCGGCAAAATTTGCCTTTATCGGCTCTGAAGCAACCGTGCCACTAGCCTTTGATGCTGGGGTAGGAGGCAGATTGCGTTTGGACGTTGAATCGAGAAAGGTTTGGATTAATAACATTGAACTTGACCCGCCACTTTCAATTGCACAGTTTCGATTAGTGGAATTGTTGTATCACAATATGGGGCGGGTGTGTACGCGCGATGAAGTCGTAGCCGTGGTTTGGCCCGAAAGTGCTGGGCATGGAGGGGTATCCGAACAATCGGTGGACGCATTGGTGCGGCGGGTGCGTGACCGCTTGGCAGAATTGGATGCCGAAACACAATATATTGTAACCATTCGTGGGCACGGCTTCCGCTTGGATAACCCGCTATAACAGCGCCGATTTGCCAAGTGTTGTAAATGTATATTCGACACGGGGCAGATTTGCGTGTTTTTAACTTAATCGGCTTTATAGCAGGTCGAGCGCATTGGCTAAGCGCTGAAGCGCCACTTCTTTCCCCAGAATCTCCATACTTTCAAAAAGCGGTGGGCTAACCTTTTGCCCACTGATTGCCACCCGCAAAGGGGTAAAAGTTTGCCCAACAGAAAGATTTAACTCTTGGGCAAGCCCTTCCATAGCGGAGTGGGTGGTGGTAGCTGTAAAGTCGGCACACGCTTGCAAGGTCTGAATGGCTTTTTGCAAGATTAGGCGAGTGGCAGGTATGTCCAACCCTTTGGGGAGCAAATCTGCTGGGTTGGGTTGCACTGGGCGAAAGAAAAAGCCAGTCATTTCCACCACTTCTTCAAAAGTAATTAGGCGCTCTTTGATTAAGGGGATGATTTTGAGCAGGGTGGGGCGGTCCACTGGTATGCCCGCGCTATCCAAAAAGGGTTGGCAATGCTCGGCAAAGGCAGAGTCGCTCAGTTGACGGACATAATATCCTTGAAAATAGTCCAATTTGGTGAAGTTAACGGCGGCGGCTGATGGAATTAAGTTCTCCACATTGAAACGGCTGATGAGTGCTTCCGTATCAAAGATTTCTTCTTTTTCGTCAAAACCAGCACCCATCAGGGCAATCCAATTGTTGACGGCTTGTGGCAAGTAGCCCATCGCCTTTAAATCTTTGATAAAAATGGAATAGCCGCCTTCGGAGATGAGTGTCACGTCTCGTTTGCTCAGTTTGCCCTTACCGGTGGGCTTGTTAAACAGGGCAAGGTGGCACCAGGTCGGTTCGTTCCACCCGAAGGCACGGATAATCATGGCGTGGCGTGGTAGGCTCGGTAGCCATTCTTCGCCGCGCATGACCAGCGTGATGCCCATGTCGTGGTCGTCTGCCATGGCGGCTAGGTGGTACACGGCGAATCCATCTGATTTGAGCAGGATAAAATCATCTAGGGTGCTATTTTTGATACGGATTTCGCCACGTAGTAAATCGCGCACAACAGTTTCGCCGGTCAAGGGTGTCTTGAAGCGGNNTTGCAAGTTTTGTTGAACTTGGCTAGCCGGCAAGTCACGGCAAAAGCGGTCATAGCCAAGCGATTTTTTTTCTTGCAGTTGGCTTTGTTTAAGAGCGTCTAAGCGTTCTTTGGTGCAAAAACAGTAGTAGGCATTGTCCTTTTGCACCAATTCGTGCGCCAAGTCTGCGTGGCGGGCAGTGCGTTGTGATTGAATGTAAGGTTCACATGGACCGCCCACATCGGGTCCTTCATCCCATTGCAAGCCTAGCCAACGTAAACCATCTTTTATATCTTGCTCGGCAGTTGGGACAAACCGTTCACGGTCGGTATCTTCAATACGCAGTAAAAACTGCCCGGCGCTTTGATGGGCAAGCAAAAAGTTGTAGAGTGCAGTACGAGCACCACCGATGTGCAAATAGCCGGTGGGGGAGGGAGCAAAACGGACACGAGTCATAAAAAATGCTAGGGTGGGTTTAAGACGAAGCGATTAGCCGCCACCTTGTTGGACAATTTTTGCCCACTCGTCTTTTAGGGTTACAGTTCGGTTAAAAATTAATCGCTCAGAGTTGCTGTCGGAATCGACACAGAAGTAGCCCAGCCGTTCAAATTGGAAGCTTTCTTCAACTTTTGCATGGGCAAGGCTTGGTTCAAGCTGGCAATTTTCCAGTTGCTTGAGCGAATTGGGATTCAGGTCTGCAATGAAATCGCCGTTGCTTTCCGGGTTTGGATTGCTAAATAGGCGGTCATATAAGCGTACACTGGCGGGAACGGCGTGCTGGGCAGAAACCCAGTGAATGGTTGCTTTTACTTTGCGTCCATCGGCGGCGTTTCCACCGCGTGAGTTGGGGTCGTAGGTGCAACGAAGCTCAATTAGGTTGCCCGACTCATCTTTGATGACGCGCTCACATTTAAGGAAATAAGCATAGCGCAAGCGAACTTCACCGCCGGGGGTCAGTCGGAAGTATTTGGGTGGTGGATTTTCGCGGAAATCATCTTGCTCAATGTAGAGCACGCGCGAGAAAGGCACCCGGCGCGTACCAGCGGCGGGGTCTTCTGGGTTGTTGATGGCGGAAAATTCTTCAACCTGCCCTTCTGGGTAGTTTTCAATGACTACCTTCAGCGGGTTCAGCACTGCCATGCGCCGTTCAACCTTCTTGTTTAGGTCATCACGCACGCAGGCTTCTAGCAAAGAGACATCCACTGTTACACCCGAACTAGAGTTGATGGTTTTGGAAATGCCTACACGGTCAATAAAGTCGCGGATGGCGGCTGGTGTGTAGCCACGGCGTTTCATGGCGCGTAGGGTGGGCATACGTGGGTCGTTCCAGCCGTTAACGTAGTTTTCTTCCACCAAGCGGCGCAATTTGCGCTTACTCATCACGGTATAGGTGAGATTTAACCTGCCAAATTCGATTTGACGGGGCGGGTTGGGGATTTCCAGCGTTTGCAGGAACCAATCGTAGAGTGGGCGGTGGTCTTCATATTCGATGGAACACAGTGAGTGGGTGACACCGTGCATGGCATCGTTTTGCCCTTGCGCCCAGTCATACATGGGGTAAATGCACCATTCATTGCCGGTGCGGTGGTGGTCGGGTTCATGGATGATGCGGTATAGGATGGGGTCGCGCATATTCATATTGCCATGCGCCATATCTATTTTGGCGCGGAGCACGCGGGAGCCATCCGGGAACTCGCCCTTTTTCATGCGTTCCAACAAGTCAAGATTTTCTGCCACCGAGCGTTCGCGGTAGGGGCTATTTTTGCCGGGTTCGCCCCATGAACCGCGATTTTTGCTGACTTCGTCGGGTGTTTGGTCATCTACATAGGCTTTGCCCATGTGAATCATTTTGATTGCCCAATCATAGAGCAGTTGGAAGTAGTCGGAGGCGTATAACACGCGGTCAACCTGAATCCCCAACCACTTCACATCGTCTTGGATGGCTTCTACAAATTCTGTTTCTTCCTTGGTGGGGTTGGTGTCGTCAAAGCGCAAATCTACTTTGCCCCCAAAGTCTTTGGCAATTTTTTCGTCTATCAAAAAGGCGCGGCTGTGCCCGATGTGCAGGTAGCCGTTGGGTTCTGGGGGTAGGCGGGTGCGAACATGCGAAAAACGCCCGTTGTGCAGGTCTTCGGCAACGGCGGTGTGGATAAAACTAGGGGGTTTGGGGGTTTCGTCCGTCATATCAATCGTAATATAAGAAAAAAATAGGGTTAAACCCAAGTTGGCTGTTTAAAGCCACATGAGTTTACCACAAGTGTGCAGTTCTGTTTGGTTTTTGTTGGGCTGTGGTAGGGGTTGGCTAGTTTTCGTTCTTGTTTTTGCGGTGAACAGCCACACTTTCTACGAGCCCAATGGCAAATAGGAAGGTGACGAGTGAACTACCACCATAACTGAGAAACGGAAAGGGTAAGCCGGTAACAGGCAAGATGTTTAGGTTCATGCCCACATTTGCCATAGTTTGAAAGAATAGCACTGCCGCCATGCCGTAACAAATGTAAGCACCAAAGGCATCGCGTGCTTTGCTGGCAATGTACAGGATGCGCCAGATAATCAGTCCCATTAGGACGAGCAAAAAGACTGCGCCAATAAAGCCAAAGTCGGAGGCGGCGGCGGAGAAAATAAAGTCGGTGTGGCGCACTTTTAGGAAGCGTAATTTTACTTGGGAGGCTTCGGCATAGCCTTGCCCCCAAAAGCCACCAGAGCCGACACTGATGAGCGCTTGACGGACGTTGTATTGTGAGCCATAGGTGGCGCTCCCTTCGGCATTGGCAGAAATCAGGCTTTGAGAAAGTGCGCTAAGAAAGTCGGTGACACGGGCGCGTTGGTACGGTTCCATGACGTAAATCCACATCACAGGTAGTAGTACTGCGCCAGAGCCGATCATGAGTGCCAAGTGGCGCAAGCGCAAACCAGCCGCCCAACACTGGCTAAACCACACAACACCTGTTACCAATGTGGTGCTGAGATTGGGCTGGAGCAAAATCATCACCATTGGGAAGCCACCATAGGCTAGCGAAGCCGCCAGCCAGCGGATGTCGGATAGTTTGTGGCGATAACGGGCGAAAAAATCTGCCATCCAGATGAGACTACCCATTTTGGCGAGTTCAGAAGGTTGCACATTAATTGCACCCAAACTAATCCAGCGTTGAGCGCCAAAACTAACTTGCCCAACCACGAAAATTGCCAGTAACCAGATGGAGACGAAAATGTAAATTGGAATGCTTAGGTTGCGCAAAAAGCGGTAGTCAAACCAAGCCACTCCCAGCAGGACAACAAAGCCTGCCATACCCCACTGGAACTGACTTTGGGGTAAGACACCTAGGGTGGGGTGGTCTAGGGTGGTGGAGCGGATCATCATAATGCCGATGGTGAAGAGCAAAATGATCAGTCCCAGCAATATGNNAATATCAGGTCTAACCGGAGGAGCGGGAAGTCAAAAGCTTGGAAAAAGTTGCCAGAACGGGGTTTGCTTTTACTTGCTAACATAGAGAGACATTGAGTTATGTGGCACTTTCGTACAGAATTAGACAAATATCCATTACGAAGAGATTATTATAACTTAAATCAAAAAGCGAAGTGCTAAGCATTTGATGAATGCTGAACGCTTCGCTTTGAAAGCAATTAGGGAGAAAATTAACGTTTGCGCCGCGAGCGGGGACTTTCGCGTAAGGGGATTTCTGCCACCAACTGGCTCAGCCGGTTCTCGCGGTCCAGGCGAATATCTACCGCATCGCGGTCAAAATCTACATATTTGGCAATCACATCCAAAATTTCGTCTCGCAATTGTTCCATTACAGCGGGCGGAATGTCGGTGCGGTCATGGATCAGAACGACTTTTAAGCGTTCTTTGGCAATGTCTTTGCTAGTCGCTTTGGTGCCATTGAAAAAATCTAAAATGCCCATCATTAGCCTCGCTTAAAGATGTTGGCGATTTTTCCTAAAAAGCCATTGCGCGGTTTGGAAAAATCAATAAAGGGAATATCTTTTCCGGTGAGGCGCATGGCAATATTGCGGTAGGCTTGCCCTGCGAGCGATTTCTCGTCCATAGCGACTGGGTTGCCACGGTTACTGCCTACCAAGATACTCTCATCTTCGGGAACAATGCCTATCAAGTCAATCGCCAATACATCCAGCACATCATCCGTACTGAGCATATCACCCCGGTCAACCATCGCTGGGCGCATCCGATTGAGAATGAGTTGTGCCGGACCTTTGCGTTCCGCTTCTACCAAACCAATGATGCGGTCGGCATCGCGCACAGCGGATACTTCCGGGTTGGTGACAACCAATACTTTATCGGCACCTGCAATAGCGTTGCGGAAGCCACGCTCAATTCCGGCAGGTGAATCAATGAGCACAAAGTCAAAATCCGGGCGAAGCTCATCGGTTAGGCGCACCATATCACTGGGGCTGACCGCCGACTTATCGCGGGTTTGGGCGGCGGGAATCAAATATAATTCAGGCATACGTTTGTCTTTGATCATCGCTTGGCGCAGACGACATTGCCCTTCAATGACGTGTACTAAATCGTAGACAATGCGATTCTCCAAGCCCATCACAACATCTAAGTTGCGCAAGCCGATATCAACATCTATACAAACCACACGCTTATTTAGCTGTGCTAATGCGACACCTAAATTGGCGGTAGTGGTAGTTTTGCCTACGCCCCCCTTGCCAGAGGTAATTGTAATGACCGTTGCACTCATGCGGCTACTCCAAAAAATGATTTACGCTAAACACCAAATTCCGAACACTAAAGAGGGTTTTATCTATTCAGAAAAGGTAAAAATTTCCATTTACTCGACTTAACAGGTTTGGCTGGGGCATTCGCCGGATGCCAACGTTCTGCCACAATTTCTGCTCCTTTGATGAGAGCGGTCTCCGGTTCTGGGGACAAGGTGCGGTGCGGGGTGGTGGCAATACGGTCAGCAATGCGTAGTTGAGTTGGAGATAAATCTAAGGCAGAAACCAACGCACTAACATCGCCGTTTGCGCCCGCATGTACCATGCCCAATAAACGTCCCCAGACGATTACATTGCCATTCGCAATCACTTCCGCACCGGGATTGACATCGCCAAAAATGATGATATGCCCATCATGTTGGACAGTGTGCCCGGAACGCAGGGTTTGCCGTAGGAATATCGCCGATTCACTTTGTAAATTAATGTCGAAACTTTCAACCAAAGGTGTGCTACTGCGGCTTGGTAAATCAATTCCCAAAGCGAGTGCTTGTGCGGCAGTTCGAGTTTGGGGATTATCTGAAAGGATTGACTTTAATCTGACACCTAATTCGGAGAGTTGGTCACGCAATTTGCCAAGTTCTGCTGACTGAAGCGGGTATGCACGCAATTGCAAAACGACATTGGCTCCTTTAAAGAAGGCACCGGATGTCCGAATTTTGTCAATTAAGAGTTGATTGGCTGTTTCCCATGTCTCATTTTCAGGCATGGAAACCAGCAAATCCGTACCGATTCCTTTAATTTCAATGGGGTCAGTCATTGGGTAATTATATCAGGGAAATGGAGAGAAGTGGGAAGTGGGAAGCGGGATGTTCAGGGCAACCGCATGAAGGATTGGGTGACGAAACAGTACATAATGGCTATTGGTTAGGCTGATTTTTACATCAATCCGCGCGAATGATGTGGTTTTGTAGAGCCGCAATGCATTGCGGCTCATGGGTTTCGATAAAC
>DKKK01000111.1 GCA_002455215.1 Anaerolineales bacterium UBA6668
AATGAACGGTTGCGTTCTGGTCAAAAAGCAAAAACCTGCAATCTGCGACTGTGCTTCGTATAGCTTTTTGTCTTTACTCGGATGGGGAAGCGCCGCTTCCAAATTGCAAGCCTGCTCAAATGCGTCAGATGGTTATCCGTTGATTCCGAAAAAAATAGACACAATTCCATCACTCACGCATCGCACATTAAAAAAACCAGCCCACTAAAAAGCGGGCTGGTTGGTAAGCGGCTAGCGTAATTGAGAAAAGTTACTTCCCCAACACCTTACCCATCGTATCACAGGCTGCACAACCACCGTTCGGGCGAATGATGGCAAAGCCGGCTTGCGGGTCATCTGTCCAAGTCTTAATGTCAACATTGAATACAATCATCAAAGCGACACGCCCTTGATTAATAGAAAGCGCGGCGGCTTCGGCCAGATATTGCGCGTGTTGAGCGACTGTCAGGTTATAGGTTCCTGTCCACAAGAAATTGCCCGGTACATAGCCCCATTCTTCACCACTCAGGTAACCCAATTCAGTGAAGCACAACTTTTTGGCACCATTGACAGCGGTCCAATAGGTATTGACCATGCCTTGGTAATAGCGACTGTAAAAACCACCCGCACCGCGTGGATCACCACTGGTGGCGGCAGGCGGCAAAATGCCTTCGTTATAGTGGATGCCCACACAATCAGCATATTGAAGTGCGCCTTTGGCAACTAATCCTTGTATGTAGGGCAAGTCGTCACAACCACGGGTATTACCAATTTGACCACAGCCACCGCCAAATGCGCCAGTAGGCGCCAATGCGCCTAAAATGACCAACGTATTGGAATTACGCGACTTAATCGAGTTGTAAGCTTGGCTAAGCATGGAAATGTAATTGTCGGTGCTCATCAAATCTGGTAACCATTCGCGGTCAAGGTTCATTTCGTTCCAAATTTCGATGGCATCAGCGCCACCGCCAGCCAGTGCGCCGACAAATTCTGCATAAGCCGGGAAGTTAGAATTAACCGTATCTTGCGGATACCCGGCAACGCTAAACAAAATCTTGAAGCCTTTGGCGTGCGCATCATTGGCTTGATTAATGCCATCTTGTGCGTTTGCGCCCGGATGCCACTTAATTTGCTTCTTTACCCAGGTCATGCCAGCACGTTGCATGGCGTTTACAGCTTCGGGACCAAAGCCTTGCACTTGCCCACCCAAGCTAAAACCGGCCATGTTGGCAGTATTAACCGCTGGGGGAGGATTTCCAGGCGCAGGAGTGGCTGGCGCGGCGGCTTGTTGGGTGGGTGCAGGAGCGCCACTACCACCCGGTACAGTTAGAACTTGCCCAACATGAATAATCGAACTGGACAAGTTGTTCAATTTCATAATTTCGGAAACATAAGTGTTGTGCTTGCGAGCAATACCCCACAAGGTATCCCCCGGTTGGACAGTATAAGTTCCGGTACCGCCCCCACCTGTATTGGTTGCAGGTGCGGCGGGAGAGCCGCCACCATTGCCAGCGCCACTCACTTTCAGCACTTGCCCAACATGGATGATGGAAGTAGTGAGCCCATTTAACGCCATCAATTCAGTCACTGTCATACCATTGGAGTAAGCGATGCGCCACAAAGTGTCGCCGGGTTGGACAGTGTACGTGCCACCCGTTGCCGTAGCATTTCCTCCTGTCGGCACATTGGCGGGANNGGCGGCAGGGGCTGGTGTGCTAAATGTAGGTGGATTCGCAATCATCGGGTTGGGCACTTTTAAAACTTGCCCAGCTACGATTAAACTGCTTGTCAAATTGTTCATTTGCATGATCACGGCAGGTGTCGTGTTGTGCAAGATGGCAATTTTCCATAGATAATCGCCAGGTTGTACCACATAGGTATATTCTTCACGGACAGGCTTTGCGGACGCGGCGGTTAATGGGAATACCAATACCACGAGGGCAAAAAGAAAGACAAGAAAATTTTGTTTCTTCATAAAATAGAATGACTCCTGCTTAAAGCATAATTAGGGACAATTAATCTTACCATTTAGCGAAGTTTGCTACAAGGAAAATTTCATTATGTAGGTAAGTCTTTTCTAAGAAAATGGTAATAAT
Source organism: Anaerolineales bacterium UBA6668 (assembly GCA_002455215.1). Taxonomy (GTDB): domain Bacteria; phylum Chloroflexota; class Anaerolineae; order Anaerolineales; family UBA6668; genus UBA6668. The sequence continues at coordinate 2,076 of DKKK01000111.1, forward strand.
CATTAACAATTCATTACTCTCATCATTACCAAAACACTATTCCGCCAACTTTTGGTAAGTTATCTCGGATAATTCTGAGCAATGCGCAAAGTATTTTCAGATGCACCCAATCAATCATTGCAAAAAAGATGCCAAATCGCGGATACCTTGCAAAGTCATTTTGTGCCCGACCGCATAGCTACGGTATTCCACCATTGCCTGTCTATCTTCCAGCAAGGCTTTGGCGCGTTGAGCGGCGGTAATGGGTACAACTTCATCCCGTTCACCATGTGAGATGAGAATTTGTTTTTGCGATAAGTCGGTCATTGGCAACATTTGGGCGGGCAAAGGCACAAAACCGCCAATCATTACCAGTTTGGAAATTAGCTGGGGAGCATGAAATAACAAGGCACTACCGATTGCCGCACCTTGGCTAAAGCCCACATAATGCAGTTGTGTTGAATCGATTGGATAATGGCTTTCGAGCGCCCGAACAAATCGTTCCAGTTGTGCTAACCCTTGCATAACACTGCTTGGAATTGGTTTTCTGTCTTGAGTGGGGTCAACGTCAAACCAGCAATACCCACCTTCTGCCAGTGCAAACGGCGCTCGCACAACCACCAAAGCATGGTCTTTGGGGTAAGCCGATTCAAATGCCCACATCACGCGTTCATCCCCACCCCAGCCATGAACTGCCAGTACAACTGGCACTAAATGGGTGTAGCCAGCGTGTTCGGGCAAGCTAACATAATGGCTAAGACTATCTTGCGTTTCTACCCACTCCACATGGGAACGAGTCTGCGCAAATGAGTTTCCAATCGGTAGGGCAGGCATAGACAAACAAAAACAGGGGACACGCCCCTGTTTTTTACAAAAATGCAATTTGTTATTGAACTACGACTGTAGAGAACACCAAATTCGGATCATCATACGGACGGACAGTGCCCCAGTGATAATCGTAAATCGGGTGTACCCAACGCCACACATACTTGGCATCTTCGGGAGACATGTTAACGCAACCATGGCTCATGGGCCAACCAAAATTGTTGTGCCAGAAGCAGGCGTGAAGCGCCGTGCGCGAGTTGGTGAAGAAATAGGTGTAGCCGATGCCAGGTGTTGCGTAGGCGTATTGACCTGCCCCACCCGCCATTTTGCGCGTCATACGTTTTTCCAAGCCCTTGAAAGTACCGGGGGCGGTGGTGTAATTTCCATCCTCCTTTTTTGCGCCAGTAGATGTCTTTACCGTCTTCACCAGAGCATTATTTTCATACAGGTTGACGGTTTGGCTGAAGCGATCCACCACTACAGTTTTGTCTGCCACTTGCGGTGAAATGGGGGCAATTTCTTCGGGGCTGATTAAGCGCACATAGGCGGCTGGCACCCACAGCCAGCCATCATCCAAGCCATCCATAGTGATATAGTACCAGGCTTCACCAGTAACCGGATGCAAACCGCTAGAGACAACCCGATGCACTTGGCTGTAATACAATCGCCAATAAGCGGGACCGCCTAGCGCCAAGCCGCCTGGGGCAATCGGGACGGTGATTTCACCCCATGCCCCCTGCCCTAAGTCAGAAACCGGTGTGTTGGACAAGAAGTTGACCGGTTGCACCCAAGCAGAGTGGATAAAATTGCCATCTGCCAGTTGATACCACTTGGTGTTGGTGGGGTAGTAACCCGGTCCTTCCACTTCGGCAACAATATCTACAATCTCGTTGTACTTGCCATAGCGGAATACAGGGCTGTACAAGCTTGGTCCCCGGTGTATAGCGAAGTTACTGCACAAACGACCGTAAAATATCGTTGGCAGTGCATCTTGGGCTTTGGCAAGCGTACTGGGTAGGCTTGCCAGCGCGGCGGCGCCGCCTACGGATGCCATCAATTTAATGAAGTCGCGCCGTGATAAAGGTTCAGATTTTGAGTCAAACATGAAAATGAGTCTCCGATTGGCTCTTAATNNAAAATTCTAGCAAGTGTCCCTTGCTAGAAATACTTAGAGATTCAGCACAGTATGCGAATTTCTAAGATTAATGGTGGATGTTCGACACAGATGAAAACTGGACTCTTCTCCTTGAGAAAAAAGCCACCATCATGCCAAACGATTTCATGGTGGAGATGCCGAGATTCGAACTCGGGTCCGAAAAGAGTGTAACACAAACGTCTACGAGCGTAGCCCAATTTTTCAGTTTAGCAAGAGACTGCCCCATTAGGCAGGGTCAGCCCATTGCGAGCTGTGGGTCTTAGGACAACTTGCCAGCAAAGTTGTCAGCACGTCAACGTTAGTCTCGCCTTACATACCGCAGTTGACGAAAGCGGTGTGCAAGACGGCTCCCCCGCAGGAGAGCGACTCTGTTCTAACCGCGATTAGGCGGCGAGGGGCAGAGCGTTGTAAGATGTGCGGTTGGCACTTCTAAGGTGTGCTGATTTTTCGTGGGATATACCCAACGCCGAGGTCGGCACCTCTCGGCTCGCAGTCTGGGACACGGCTCTTCCGTCGAAGCCTGTCATCCCCGACAATAGACGGGCATCGGCACACGTGCCGACATACTAAAGATTATATCATACCAAAGCTAAGTATTTGGTTAGAATTTTCAAGGTACTGGATTGAATTATAAACTCAGATGGTTACACACTTTCGGCAGTGTATTGTGCCATCAGTTCGCGTAAATCTGCCGCCAGCGCCAGTACCCGTTCTTCGCTGGTATCCCAACTACACATGAAGCGACAACCGCCCTGCCCGATAAAGGTATAGAACATCCAACCCCTTGCCCACAGCGCTTTGATGACTGTTTGGGGAAGCTCGGCAAATACTGCATTGCTTTGTACTGGGAACATCGGGGACACACCGGGGATGGCGCTAAACTCGCTTTCCAGCAGTTTTGCCATACGATTGGCATGACCCGCATTTTTCAGCCACACTTCATCTTTTAGCAACCCCAGCCACGGGGCGGACAAAAAGCGCATTTTGGAAGCCAGTTGTCCGGCTTGTTTTACCTGATATTCAAAATCTTGTGCCAACTTGCGGTTGAAAAAGACGACCGCTTCACCCACTGCCAAACCATTTTTAGTGCCACCAAAGCACAACACATCTACCCCACATTGCCAAGTGACCGTTTTGGGAGCCACCTTCAGTGTGGCGATGGCATTGGCGAAGCGAGCGCCATCCATGTGAATGCGCAGGTCATACTTATCAGCGATGTTGCGAATTTCCAACAGTTCATCGCGGGTATAAACAGTGCCGACTTCGGTGCTTTGCGTTAGGCTGATGACTTTTGGCTTGGGAAAGTGCAAATCCCTGCGGCGGGTCACCACCTTTTCGATGGAAGTTGGGTTCAGTTTGCCATTTTCGCCGCTGGCAGTCAGTATCTTGCTCCCATTGGAAAAAAATTCCGGCGCACCACACTCGTCCGTCTCAATGTGCGCCAATTCGTGGCAAATAACGCTATGGTAGGAGCGACACAGCGCAGAGACCGCCAAAGAGTTTGCGGCAGTACCGTTGAAAACAAAGAATACATCACACGGCATTTCAAATAATTCGCGCAATTGGTCAGAAACTTGCTGTGTCCAATGGTCATTCCCATAGGAAGATTCGTGCCCGCTGTTGGCAGTTTGCATGGCAGACCAAGCGGCTGGGCAAACACCGGAATAGTTGTCACTCGCAAAATGTTGCATATTGGATTAGATTTCTTTTGAAGCTACGTAATGTAGAACTTCCCGCGTTAGCCGGGCATCATCTGCCGCACGGTGGCTATTGGGCAGGTGCAAGCCACATTGCTCACGGGCTTTGTCTAGGCTTTGCCAACGAAAACTGCCCGACCAAGAATCGCGTTTCCCATGAAATTGGGCGTAAAGCTCCATCACGCACACAAACTGGCTAAAGGGCAATTCCCATTTCTGACCCGCCAGTGTGTGGCTTTGTTGCATCAAGCGGTAATCAAAACGGGCATTATAAACTGCCACCAAATTGGTTTCTAAGATGGGCTGGATTTGCGCCCAAACATCTAACCACGGCGGCGCATCAATCACCTGTGCCAAACTGATGCCATGCACATTGTTGGCGGCAGGGGAGATGCGCCCACGCGGACGGACAAAACTTTCATACAAAGTCGCGCCATCATTGCCCAAAATTGCAATTTCAATCACTTCGGAACGCTCGTCCATACCAGTGGTTTCGGTATCCAGATACACGATTGGCTGATGGGTCCACTGGCGAGCGGTGTATATTGCGGCAGAACGGTGCATATTACCGCCCCCAAAATGGATGTGGCGCAAATAAATAGAACTCTTTCACGCGGTTATCCTTAATACTTGCGCGCCAATGATTTGTAAGCGTCAGGGGCGCGATTTTGGAAGGTGTGCAATTCTTCGCGTGTACGGCGCACGTCGCTCAAGTCTAAGCGCGAGATGGCATAACCTTCGGCGGGTTCGTTGTTCTCGGGGTTGAGTTCGCCTGCCATAGTGGCAAAAATTTGCCCGCGGGAGCCTACCAATGCGCTACAACCGCAGAAAGTCACAGTAGCATCTTCACCTACCCGGTTCGCCACCGCCACGAAACAACCATTTTCGGCGGCACGTGCTTGGGTATAGATTTGCAGTTCTTCTTCACTGCCCTTCTCCCAGTTTGCACTCACCAACAGTAGCTCAGCCCCATCTAATGCCAAACTGCGTGCCGCTTCGGGGAAGGCTAAATCGTAGCCAGTGAGCAAGCCCACCTGCCCAAAATTTGTCTCAAATACCGGAAAGCCTAAGCCACGGCGGAAGGTCATGCGTTCTTCACCTTTTAGGTGTACTTTACGATAATGTCCGATATACTCGCCATCCGGACCAATCAGCACCACTGCGCTGTACAAAACACTTTCGACTTTTTCCTTTGCCGCCATGCCAAAAGCAATATAAACGCCATATTCTGCGGCACGTTGCGCCAACACATTGACCGCAGAGCCGGGTACGCGGTGTGCCAAATCGGTAAAGCGCACCCCACATTCGTAACCGGTGGTAGCCAGTTCGGGAAAAACAATAAAATCCACTTTTTGTTGGCTACAAATGGTGGCAATATACTCACCCATTTTCACCAAATTACTTTCGACTTCATACAAAATCGGCTTCATTTGTACACAAGCAATCGTTACTTCACGCATGGTTCGTTCATCCTTGTAAAAAAATTAGAGTTTGGGTTGCCCCAAAATGGTGCAGATTCTCATTGGCTCTTGCCTACCCCCAGACACCCCACATTGCACTGATAAAGAAGCGTTGCAACGACTTTCGGGGTATATTCGGCACAGGTCGGATTTGCGTTTTTTCTTTATTATGGAAAAAAAGTGCAATTTTCATCCGTATCGAATATAGATTGGGGGAAAACCGCCTGCGAATTTGCGCCTTAAAGGTTGTTTATCATCGGTAGTCCGGCAGATTGTTCCAATTCCTTCAGCACCGTTAACAAATCTGACGGTAGTGGCGCATGGAACATTTTTTCGGATTTATTCGGTAATTGTAACACCAATTGGCTGGCGTGTAAAAACTGCCGTGTAAGCCCGTTGGGTATTTTTTGCGCACTGCGCCGTGTAGCATAAACCCGGTCACCCGCCACCGGACAACCCAAGAAAGCGGCATGAACGCGAATTTGATGCGTGCGCCCGGTCAATAGGGAAATATCCAGCAGGCTGTATTCACCCAAGTTTTGCAGGACGGTGTACTCGGTGATGGCAGAACGCGCCCGCCCCTGCCCTTCGGCAAAAACCGCCATGCGCTTACGATTGCGCGGATCGCGCCCGATTGCCGCTTCAATGCGCCCGCTCTCGCTCGGCGGTTTACCCACCACCAAAGCTAGGTATTTTTTCTGCACGGTACGAGCTTTAAATTGCGCTTGCAAGAAGCGTAAGGCTTGCGGGGTTTTGGCAAGAATAATCACACCACTGGTGTCTTTGTCCAAGCGGTGTACCATGCCCGGACGTCATGGGTCACCCCATTCGGCAATTTTTGGGCAATGCGCCAGCACGGCATTGACCAATGTGCCGGTTTTTGCACCACCTGCCGGATGCACGCTCAAACCCGCCTGTTTGTTAATCACTAGCACTTGTTTGTCTTCGTAGATTACATCCAGCGGCAAGGCTTCAGCCGGCACACCCATTGGCTCAGGGGTAGGCACTTGCACCGACAGTATATCGCCTACTTCCAGCCGCACGCCAAACTTGCGTGGTTTTTCGCCATTCAGTAACACATGACCATTTTCAATCAACTTTTGTGCTTGTGAGCGCGACAGTTCGGTCACATACTGCGGCAAAGCGCTGTCTAGGCGCGTACCCGCCATTTCCGGCAAGACAGTAAAAGACTGGCTGTGCATGGGTTAACCTGCCAAGCTAGGGGTGGTTGTATCGGCTGGGGGGTCAGCCCGCAGGGAGAGAGCAACTTCTCCTTCGATTAAAGCTTCGCCGTTCGCTGGGGAAACGCCGTTCGCTGGGGAAACGCCGTCTTGAGCCGCATCATCCTGCTTCGGCAAATTCTCCGCTTCAGGCTCAGCTAGCGCTGGCGGTAGGGCTGGCTCGCCGGTATACAGCTCCCCATAGTAAGAGCTTTCATCCGCCGAAGCATAGTCGGCGGCAGGCAAGTCGGCTGGCTTGTCTTGTGTGTTGGAGCGCTCTTCAAACAGCATACTCACTAGCAAGACCGCAACCCCAACCGAGATGAAGGCATCTGCCAAATTAAAGATGGGAAACGAAAAGTTCTGATAATGAAAATGCAAAAAGTCAGTGACAGCGCTCTGTGGGTGCAGTAGGCGATCCACCAGATTGCCAAGCGCCCCCCCCAATTGCAAACCCAAAGCCAAGCGCAATAGTTTCTGCCCAACCGGTAAAAACCAGCTATAGTACGTAATGGCAATCGAAACCACAATGGCAATCGCGCCAAATATCCAAGCTCGATTCTGAAACATGCCAAATGCCGCGCCGGTGTTTTCGGTGTGCAAAAAGTCAAAATAATTCGCCAAAAATGGAATCGGCGTCCACATTTCGTAAATGCCCAAATTACGGCGCACCCATTCTTTGGAAAATTGGTCAAGCGCCACACACAATAACGCTACGACAAAGGGCCACAAGCGGAAAATAGAACTGGTGCGTGCCGGCACTGTGGGCGCTGTTGGTTCGGCAATGGCTGGATCAATGGTCATGCAGGTTTCCTATCAGTGAAGCGAGTAAATGTTCGGCGCATTTAAAGCGTGTCAAACATCAAATGATGCTTTTTACTAAGCGTTTTTTTCGTGCGGGTGAAATACGTCTTGCGGGCGGCCTTCAGTTAGGACAGCAATGAGCGCCCCAGCTAAAATCCCCAACATAGCGCCACGCACCTTTGCAGAAACCAAGGCGCCGATGACATTCCCAACCGATGCCCCAAAAGCGGCATAATAAACGATTTTCTGAAGCAGTGTTCTTTGGGAGTTCATAGCAATTACCTACAAGCGAAAAACAAAAATTTGGGCGAAAAGTACCCCGCAGGGAAGTATCGCTAATTTTACCAGTGCTTTGCATTCTAATGGTATACTCGGCGCTGGTGTTTACCAATTTCCTTCAGATTTTCCACTTGATACCCGCAATATGCACCTGTCCCTTGTTACGTATCTGGTAGATGATTACGACAAAGCCATTCGCTGGTTTGTTGACGTATTGGGTTTTACCCTAGCAGAAGACAGCCCGCAAGGCAATGGCAAACGCTGGGTGGTGGTCTGCCCACCCGATGGTCGCCCACCCAGTGGGCAAACCGCGCTTTTGCTGGCGCAGGCGGCAACCTCACAACAAAGCGCTTCTATTGGACAGCAAGGCGGAGGGCGTGTGTTCTTGTTCCTACACACAGCCAACTTTTGGGAAACCTATCAGCGTTACCGAGCCAACGGGGTGCATTTCTGCGAAGAGCCACGCCATGAAACCTACGGCATGGTGGTGGTATTTGAAGATTTGTATGGGACACGCTGGGATTTACTCGGCAGTCCATGAAAAGACACGCCCGCTATTTAGCCACCCTACTCGGCTTATTGGCTTGCTTCGCGTGGGCACGCCAGCAGTTTGCCCAACAGATAGCGAACCGCCAGGTGGTGCGTGTCGGCGAAAGTTTGCAAAGCATCGCACACACCTACCAACTTTCCCCGGAAACCCTGCAAGTTTACAACGCCTTACCGAGCAATGTCGTTTATCGTGGGCAAACCTTGCACATTCCCCCTACCGATTTACAACTGCGCTTACCTAGCAACCCGCACCCCACTCTGGCAGATTTTTGGGCGGGTACTGCCGAGTTTGTGCTAGAACTGGCGCAAACTGGCTTGCCGATGGGTGAATCCGACAGTTTTCAACTTGCCAACGGTGAGATTCTGAGCTTCTACCATGCCAGCGAACGTTCAGCGGGTGTACGCGACTCGTGTGGCGAGCCGGTGCCCTTCCCCGGTTGTGTAGTGCAGGTGCAAAGCACAGACGGTGGGCGCCCTTTTTCGCAACCGCACACCTGCCAATTTACCTGCCGCACCTGCCCCTGCACTTCTTGGGGCGACCAAATTGACCAACAGCAATATCCCCGCATTGCCACAGACGGTCAGGCATGGGCAATGGTCTATGAATATCGCGGCGGCACAATGCTCCGTCAATCGTCTGATGGCATTCGCTGGGGACGCGCACAACTCCTTCTCAATAGCGGCATGTGGAACGCCGATTACCGCCCCTGCCCGCCCTTATTTAGCATGAACAGCCACCCTTTATTAGATGAAGCCGACTGCCTGATGGGTGGACCACCCGGCGTGTGGGTAGAAGGTGGGATAGTGTACTTGTTTGTGGGGTTTGGCTCCAATCCGGGGCAAATGGGGTGCTGGAAGCTAGCCGCAGGGGCAGATATTTCATTGGCGATACGCTGTAACCAATCCCCACTCTTCGTTGGCTCCTCCACCTACGGTGATTTGGCAGTGCAGGGCGCATCTGCCAACCCGTATTTCGATTTTCGGCACATCACTTCAGCAGAAGTTAGCAAAGTGGGCGAACACTATTACCTACTATATGAAGGAACGCGCGGACCCGAAGTCGGGCAAAGCGGGATAGACCCATTTGGCTTAGGCTTGGCACGCTCGGTGGGCAGTGAAATTGATGGCGCATGGGAAGTTTTTTCTGGCAATCCGATCTTGGTCAATCACCCGGGCAATATTGGGGTGGGTCATGCTGACCTACTGACGCTGGACGGCATTACTTACCTGTACACTTCGTTAGACGGCGTAACTCGCCAACGGTTGCAGTTAGTGTGGAAAATAATCCCCTAGCAAATCCTGTATGAATTTTTTTAAACTCTCAATGCCAATGACCACCGGTCTGTTTCTGCTCGGCGCACTGCTGGCTTGTTCAAACCCGCCACACTTGCAAAAACCACCCGTGTCGCGACAAGCCAGTTTCCCCACTTTGCCCCTGCTCACCCCAACCAATCTACCCCGCCCGACCCTGCTCCCAACTTTCCACCCACCTGCCGCCACACCCAGCCATACCCCCAACAGCACAAACATTTCCCAATACTACCGTCTCAACCCTTACATCGGCGAGCTTCGCCTAGTACGCAACCCCAATCCTAATACCAGTGAATGTGAACAGCCATCGCCCTTTTACCTGCCCAGCCAAAACCTGCAAGCGGTTGCACACGTCAAGACCGGGGTATGCTTCAATGGTGAAATCGGCTTGTTTGAGATGGGTGGAAGGCGCTATGTCGTGTTATCAGGCGGGACGGAAGCGGCATATTCGCTCATTGATGTGAGCGATGCCAGCACCCCTCGCCTACTGGGTGTATGGAGTTTTCGCCCGTGGACTTACACCGCCGATGTGAAGCCTTTTCGCATCGGTGAGCGCTGGTATTTGGCATTGGCAATGGAAAGCGTTTCGGATATTCAGCCGTGTGGCGTGGCGATTGTGGATGTCAGCGAAGCGCAAATGCCGGTACTCGTCGCCAATTTACAAGGCTATGCCATTGGTTCTGAAACTGCCTGGTGTAATGTACATACCACCGAAATTGTGACCAACGCCGCTGGTGAAGCAACCCACCTACTGGTTTCGTCCGATGATACGTTTGACCTGCGCGTGGTTGACCTAAGCAATTTGCCCAGTACACAAGAAACGGGAAAGTTTGCTCATCAAGATTTCCGCATTCACAATGGCAATGTCGAAACCTTTGTGCATGATAGCACAGTGGTGGGCGAGCGGGTTTATGTAGCCTATTGGTCGGGGGGTGTACAAGTGCTGGATACAGCCGCTTTGGTAAGTGGGGCAGATTCTGCCAGTGTCACGCTCAATCCTTTTGGCAGTCTCGCCCCCGCCAATTTTCAAGTACATCACGCCTACCCAAGTGCGGATGGGCAATTTTTGTTCATCGAAGACGAAGTGAACGATGCCAAAGGGTTTTCTCAACTGCGCTGGTACGATATCCGCAACTTGCAAGCGCCAAAATTCATTGGGGAAATATACCCCCAAGCCGGAGCAAACCCACTCAGCCCTCCGCATAATCTGCTGGTGCAAGCTGATTTACTCTTTGTAGGCTGGTACAAGGATGGCGTACAGGTCTTTCGCTATGATACAAGCCAGCCCAATGCGCCAAGCATTGAACGCTATGCCTACCAAGCGGTACGAGAAGACGCAGACTCTATGGGGATAGGCTATGAGCTTTTTGACGGCATTTATGGGGTGCGGGTGCAGAACTGTGTGCTGGCTGGGGTCGTCCGGCAATGTGTGTATGCCAGTGATTTAACGCTGGGGTTGTTGATTCTGGCGTTGGAGTAGCTGAACTTCCGAAAATCTGACTATGGAAACAGTTGCGCCAACACTTCCGGCGCATATTCCGCCACTACTGCGCTACTCAAGGCATTTTCGCGGCAAATTTTGGCGTACATGTGGGCGCTTGGGCGGGCGGTGCGGGTTTGGGTTGCCGTATCCAGCGCGTATAAGCCAAAGCGTTGTGTCCAACCACGCTCCCACTCAAAATTGTCTACCAAAGTCCAGTGGAAATAGCCACGCACATCGTAATTTTGCATACAAGCGAGCCACAATGCCCGCAGATGTTGTGCCAAAAAGCGTGGGCGAATGCGGTCTGTGGAATCTTCTACGCCATTCTCGGTAATATACATGGGCAAGCCGAGTTGTGCGCCCCACTTAATCACCCGCAGTAAGCCTTGGGGATGAATAGAAATAAAATTCGTCTCACTTTTTTCGTCTTGCGGATGGGAAAACCGCTCGCCAAATAGGTGGGTCGGCTGAAGCGGATTGAAGCGCACCAATTGCCGTTGATAATAATTCAGCCCCACCCAATCCAGTGCGCCTTTTGCCTGTGGCACAGGGATCGCCTTCAAGAGCGTTTGATACTCTCCGGTGACATAGCCACTGGGCCAAGCATCGTTAAATAAGCGGTGTTGTTGGTCGGTCACTTGCTGGTCGAACCAACTAGCCGGGTTGGCAGGGTCGAGCAAAAGCACGTACAATGCCCACCCTACCTGTGCCCCCGGTTGTAAATTGTGGATGGCGTGATAGGCGGAAACGTGTGCGCGGAACAGGTTAGTGCCTACTTCAAAAGCGGCGTTCATATCCTTCTTGCCCGGCGGGAAGTTGCCATCCATGTAGGCTTGGAACACGTAAGCATTGGGCTCGTTGAGCGTCAGCCAACAATCGCACAAATCGCCGAGCGTGTTGACCACCTTGCGGGCATAGCGCTCAAATTGCGCCACTGATTGCGGATTCTGCCAGCCCCCCATCTCAAGAAACCACTGTGGGTGACAATAGTGGCAGAGTGTGACCATCGGCTGAATATTGCGGGCTTTCAGCGCCAGCAACATTTGCCGATACTGGTCGAGCGCATCTTCATCCCAAAATGCCGGGGTTGGCTCAATCCGCGCCCACTCCACCGACAAGCGATGTGCATTTTGTGAACCTGCCACCATGCGGTCAAAATCTTCCAGATAGCGCCCGCCCCACCAATCACAAGCCAAGCCGCTGGTATGTCCTTCTTTAATTTTTCCGGGTTGTTGTTCCCAATGCCACCAATCACTGTACAAGTTGTTGCCTTCCACTTGATGAGAAGCAGTGGCTGTACCCCAGAGAAAGTTGTGTGGAAAGGTGTAGGTTGCGTTGGGCATGACGGGTATCCGCAAGGTGAATTATATTCGACACAAGTCAGGGTTGGGCTTTTTTTCTTGCTGTATCGAATATAGGTGCAAGCAAAATTATACCATTGCAAACTGTCTCCACCTACCCTGCGTTAGCGATGTTCACGCGGCACAGGGCGTTCGAAAATTTCATCTAGCAAACCGCCATGCCCCAGATGCGCCATATCTAGCTGTGTTAGGTAATCCCCCACCAGCAAGCGCGGCAAAATCATGTCGAGTACGTTGTGTTTGCGACTACGCACACAACCTGGCGCACCAATGAGTGGTACACCGTTTAGATAGCCTATCAACAAAAAATTGCCGGGGTCTACCGGCACACCCCAGCAGGTGACTTCGCCGCCCGCCCGCAGGATCGCGCGAGGTACCAGGTCTTGGCGGTCCATGATGGCTGTCTCACCAGCCAAGAGCACCAAATTGTTTCTGGCGACCTGTTCTTGCAACAGTTGGGCAAGCGCCTGCTCGCTGGATTCATCGTGCAATGCCAAAAATGCTTGTTCGGCGCACACTGCCCCACACTCGGCGATGCGTGCCTGCAATGCGGGTAAGAAGCTATTTTGAACGCGCTGTTGGGCTTGGGGAGAACTGGCAAAGATGAGAGAGACGCGCTTGCTAGTGAAGGGGGTGATGGCTAGGACGGGGGCGGTGTGGGCAATGGCTAGGATGACGCGCACGGTAGACCCAGGTAATGCAAAAGGTAGGATTTTGAGAGTGGCAACCAACCGCCCGGCTTGCACCACGCTTTGCTCGGGCAGAGTGGCAAAACTAATGCCTTCGCAAGCGTTAATTTTGTGTAGGCACGCCACATTGACACGCAAAACACCCGCCTGACGCGCAAATAGATTCACCCGTCCATTGGCGGCGCTACTCACCCGCAAACCACTGCCCAGCACGGCGTTGGCAATTTGTTGCGCGGCTGGATTTTCGCACACATCCCCCGCCTCCAGCTGAGCGACATAGATACTGGAATATCCCAGCGATTGTAGGGCTGTCAAATCTTGGGCAGTGAGCTTTTTGCCTTTGCGGTACAACATTTGCCCATCTGCCGCGCTCACATTGTGCCCCAGAATGTGCCCTTCTGCTTGGGCGGTTGCAATTGCACCGAAGCGCATAACGGCTGGCGATTAAGCTTCGATTTTTGACTTAAGACAGCGGAAAAATTGCGCTGTCAAGGTAGCAGTCACACTCTGCGCCATGCGGCTGGCGATTGCGGCGATAGTCCCCATGATGTTGACATCGGCAGACCAGTCCAAGCGGGTTTGGTCGGCGCTTTCGCTGGTCAGGTTCATGCGAGCTACGATTTCCACAGCACTGCCCGGCGCTTTGCCACGCGCTTTCAGCACTGCCTTTCCGTCATCCGCAGATAACTCTTGCCACTCGGCATCCATAGCAAACTTTGCCTTGACTGCGCCAAAACCAACCGAGATGGTGGCTTTAAACTTTTTGCCCGGTTCTACGATTTGCAGGCTTTCCAAGCCAGGCGCACACTGCCCGACTTGGTTGGGGTCGGTGACAAATTCCCAGACTTTGGCGCGTCCCGCTTTGATTGTCTCTGTGCCAGAAAACTGCATAATACGACTCCTTGTTTCATGTGACGATACATTTTCTTTAATTGTAGCGAAAATTTGCAAATCGCATAGAGGGCGGTGATAGGAGTTGTAAGAAAGCGCGAGCTTACACGGCTGAGAATTGCGCATCTTCATCAAAAGCAAAGTTTTCAGCTTTTCCAAAATTGATTGCTTGCCACAATGCTGATGAAAGCCAAAGATACTTTGACATTCTTGCTTAAGCCCACTAAAATAATGAGAAGCAATTTTCACTCACATCTTACAATCTTTTGCACCCAACCCCATATCCCAATCGTTCAACTGCACGGCGCTGGTCGGTTAGCTACCTGCTAAATTTTGCTTATTTTGGTGCGGTGGTCGCTTTATTTGGGGTCACGCTCCCTACTCTAGCCGAGCAAACACACACATCCCTACAGGATATCAGCTCAATTTTTCTGGTCGGTCCAATCGGCTTTTCAGTTGGAACTGCGCTCGGTGGCTGGTTGCTCAATCGCTTTCCGGGCAACCGTTTGATGGGCATATCTCAATTGGTGTCTGCCATCTGCTTTTTCTGCGTGCCCTTTTCACCCAGTTTGACCCTGATCTGGGGCTTGCTTCTGGTCAAAGGCTTTTTTGACGGCATTATGGGAACCAGCGGCAACCTGCTTGTTCTCTGGAGCCACCCCCAAAAACGCGTCAATACCTACATGAGCGCTTTACATTTTGCCTTTGGGTTGGGGTCTTTTTTATCACCGTTTGTTTATAGCTGGATGGTGCGCTCAGCCATCCCGTACACATGGGGATTTAGGGGGATTGGGAGTCTGGCAATGCTTCTGGCAGTTTGGCAAATGCTGGAAAGGCGAAGCCCACCCCCCCAGCAGAATGCCAGTTCAACGCAATCGCCCACCGCCCAAGCCAGTGTCGTTACATTCGACACGGGTACTATTCGGCGTGCGTGCCGAATCGCGAGTCGTGCTTTTTTTCTTAAGGGAAAAAACACCCTTTTCATCCGTATCGAATATGTCCTGCTGATGATTGCCGCATTTTTATTCTTCTATGTTAGCGGCGAACTCACCTACGGCAATTGGATTGCTACCTACTCAGCCCTTTATCTAAACTATCAACCGGCAGATGCGGCATTAATCAGCTCCGTTTTCTGGTTTTGCTTCACGCTTGGGCGTTTTCTCTTTATTTGGATTTCGCACTATTTTTCCAGTGGGCGCATTGTGTTCAGCGCCTTGCTCAGTTGTGTTGCTTTGTCAGTTGGGTTCTTGCTCTTGCCCAAAACCCATCTAAGCGTGTGGGGCATCACCATCCTAATCGGTTTGAGCATGGCGCCGATTTACCCGCTCGGTTTTACTCTGCTTCAACTGCGTTACCGCCTAACCAGCACAGCCACTGGCTTTGTTTTGTTGGGGGATAGCTTGGGCGGAATGATTCTGCCGTGGCTGGTCGGGCAATTTGTGCAAAAAAATAGCACAGCAATGCCTTTGTCTTTATTGGTTAGTTTTGGGATTAATCTGCTGGTTTTGCTTGCGTTATTGGGGCTGACTACTTCTCAAAGGTCTGATAAAATAGCCGCATGAAAATCCTTGTCCTACACGGACCCAACCTGAACCTGCTCGGCACACGTGAGCCCGGCATCTACGGTACGCTCACCCTAGCCGAAATCAACCAACGTTTACACACACTCGCCAATACTTTGGGCGTTACCGAATTACGCACTCAGCAATCGAATCATGAAGGCATGTTAGTAGATGCTTTTCACGATGCGCGGAACTGGGCAAATGGTGTTCTCATCAACCCCGGCGCCTATACACACACTTCAATTGCTTTACGCGATGCCATCAGCGCGGTAGGCTTACCCGTGGTGGAAGCCCACCTTTCCAACGTATATGCCCGCGAAGCCTTTCGCCATCACTCGATGTTGGCGGGAGTCTGCGTGGGGAGCCTGTGTGGGTTTGGCTATAATTCGTATGCGCTGGGTTTACAAGCGTTGGTGTGGCATATTCAAAAGGGTGCGTAGGCGATAACCGAGCCGTTTGCACATCATTGGCGCATAATTAGGCGTTTATTTAACCGCCTTCCGACAAAAATCAAAAACAAAAGCTGTTCTTGTGAACAAAAAAGGAGTTTTTATGTCTAATTTACCTGTTATCAATTTTATGCGTGGCGTTCCTGCTACCGAATCCTTCCCAATTGAAGAGATGATACAAGCAAGTGCAGTGGCTACTCGCAAGTATGGTAATACCATCCTGCAATACGGAAAATCCACTGGCTTTGACCCATTACGCGAATGGTTGGGCGCTTGGCATGGGGTGTCAGGCAACCAAATCTTATGCTCCAATGGTTCATTGCAAATTGTTGAATTTTTGTGTAGTGCCATTATCAAGCCCGGTGATGTGGTCTTTATCGAATCACCATCCTATGACCGCACCATCACCACCCTGCGTAAGCACGGTGCTAAGATTGTGAGCATCCCGCTGGAAGCAGATGGACCCAACATTGCGGCGCTGGAAGAAGCTTTGAGCCAATACTCGCCCAAGTTCTTCTATATCATCCCCGATTTCCAAAACCCGGCGGGCGCCACCTGCTCGCTAGCCAAGCGTGAAGCATTGGTGGCGCTGGCTCGCCAGCACAATTTCTTCTATGTAGAAGACGCTCCCTACCGCCCGTTGCGTTATTGGGGCGAAACACCCGCCGCGCTGTATCAACTGGGAGCAGATGTGACACTTACGATGTCATCCTTTAGCAAACTGGTGGGTCCGGGACCGCGCTTGGGTTATGCCATATTCCCCAACCAAGAGTTGCTGAATCTTGTCTCGAAGGTGGCAGAAAATACCTACATCACGCCCGGCTTGTACTCGCACGGCGTCATTTATGAATTTTGCGAAATGGGCTTTTTAGCACCCCAAATCGAAAAGCTAAAGGCATTGTACGCGCCACGCCTAAAAGCCACCCTAGACGCGCTGGATAAGTATTTGCCCACTGCCACCGCCACCCGCCCCGAAGGCGGATTCTTCCTAAGCGTCACCTTCCCGCAAGGGGTTTCCACCGCCCAAGTTCGCACCGAAGCCGCCAAGCTCAACCTGAATTTGGCAGATGGGGGCGCATTCTTTGCCGAAGCGGAANNGCCTGCCCTACTGCGCCATGACCCCTGACGAACTCGATGAAGGCATCAACCGCTTGGCACAGGTGGTAAAAGCGCTCGAGAAATAGATACCGAGTATCAGATTGTCTTACAACAGTTTCAGTGGGTAGCACAATTGCTACCCACTGTTTTTTACGGCTGGAGAAAATAGCCCCTTCATGCCAAAGACACCCACTCACGCGCCAGCCCTTGCTTCATGGTACAATTTCTGACATCTATATTCGGCATCCATTCAAGCCCAAGCGCAATTTGCACACGTGCCGGATATATCCGCAACCGATAAGGAATTACAAAATGAACCAAGTTTTTGTAGATGGTAAGGGAGCTTTGTTAGTNNGGAAGTACCCGCCCCGCATTGTGATCACGGTGAAGTGCTGGTACAAGTCGCCTACAGTGCAATATCTAGTGGCACCGAAAGTGCGGCATTGGCGGGTGGGGGCAGTTTACTGCGCCGAGCCATCAAAGAACCGCATTTGGTAGTCAACACGCTCAAATTTGCCGCCAAACAGGGCTTTAAAGCTACTTTTGGGGCGGTGAAGGATGTGTCGGAAACTTGGTACACCAGTGGCTATAGTGCGGCAGGTCGGGTTGTGGCAGTGGGTGCTGGGGTCAGTGAATTCGCAATCGGCGATAGGGTTGCCTGTGCAGGGTTTGGGCTTGCCAACCACGCCGAATATATTGCCGTGCCTACCAACCTGACCGCCAAACTTCCGGAAAATGTGCCCTTCAATGCCGCTTGCTTTACCACCATCGGTGCCATTGCTTTGCAAGGCGTGCGCCGCACAGAGCCGACAATCGGTGAAACCATCGTAGTAGTCGGTACTGGTTTGATAGGCTTGCTCACGGCGCAAATTTTGCGGGCAAACGGTTGTCGTGTCATTTGTACGGATTTAAGTCAATCGCGCCTACAATTGGCACAAAAACTGGGGGTTGAGCACACCTTGCAAGTAGGTGTGAGTGACCCGGTGCAAGGGGTGCTTGCCTTGACGGCAGGCATCGGCGCAGATGCGGTCATTTTGACGGCAGGCACAAAGTCGAGCGCCCCACTAAACCAAGCCTTTAAGCTGTGCCGTGAACGCGGGCGGGTGGTGATTGTGGGCGCAGTGGGGATGGAGCTTGAACGTCCAGACTTTTACAGCAAAGAAATTGACTTGCGTATGAGCCGCAGTTACGGACCCGGCAGGCAAAACCCGCTTTATGAAGAGAAAAACTTCGACTTTCCGATTGGGTATGTGCGTTGGAGCGAAAATCGCAATATGCAAGCCTTTTTGCAACTCGTGGCAAGCGGGCAAGTGCAAATTACCCCGCTCATCACCGCCGAATACCCGATTGAAGAAGCCACAACTGCCTTTGAACTGGTGAAAGCAGGCGGCGATAGCGCCATTGGGGTGGTATTGAGCTACCCACAGGAACAAAAACCCATCCGCTATGATTGGCAGTTGCCACAAGCAGTTGCCATGTCAGAAGGGAAAGTTGGGTTAGCAATGGTGGGCGCGGGCAACTTTGCCAAATTAATGCACATTCCAAACCTGCTGGCAATGAAAGAGCAGGTGCAAGTACGGAGTGTGGTGACTGCCAATGGTGGAACAGCCCGCCAAGCCGCCGAGCGGCTCTCTGCCCCGCTCGCCACCACCGACCTTTCCCAAGCATTAAGTGACCCACACACCCAAGCCGTACTCATTACCACCCGCCACCACCAGCACGCTAACGAGTGTATCCAAGCCGCCCAAGCCGGAAAGCACATCTTTGTAGAAAAACCGTTGGGATTGACAGTGGCAGAGTGTCAGGATGTGATGAACGCTGTGCAGAAATCAGGTGTGTTGTGTGTGGTCGGTTTCAATCGCCGCTTTAGCCCGCTGGCGCAAGCATTGTATTCCGCACTGGCGGGAGTGAGTGGCGCAAAGCAAGTACTCTACCGCGTAAATGCCGGCTTTTTGCCCAAAACGCACTGGCTGTGTGACCCCGCTATCGGTGGCGGGCGGATTATCGGTGAAGCCTGCCACTTTTTTGACTTTGTTACTTGGCTGGTCGGCGCTTCCCCAACCAAACTCTCTGCCCATTCATTGGGAGATAACCCAGATGAGTTGTCTGCCGTTTTAAGCTTTGACGATGGCTCTATTGCAACGGTTATTTATAGCGGCTTGGGTCACGCTAGCGCACCGAAAGAACACATTGAAGTATTGGCTGGAGGGAAAATGGCGATTTTGGACGACTTTAAGCAATTAGCACTTTTTGGTTTCAAGCAAAAATCGCTAAAACTAGCCACGCAAGACAAAGGGCATCGTGCATTGTTAGCTCATTTTCTCTCTGCCGTGCAAGGTAAACACAGCTTGTCACTCACTGCTTATGACGGCTACCTTGCCACTGCCTGCGCACAAACCGCACTGTTAGCCATGCAAACTGGTAAACAAGAACCAATCGCCTAATCTTATCCCCATCTATGAATACTGAAGAATTCCGCCGCAATGGCTATGCCGTCATTGATTGGCTGGCGAATTACTGGCAAACGGTTGAACAATATCCGGTGCTTTCCCAAGTACAACCCAGCGAAATTCGGGCACAATTGCCAGCCCACCCACCCCAAAACGGAGAAGCTTTTCCCGCTATGTTTAGCGATTTTGAGCAGGTGCTTTTACCCGGCATCACCCACTGGCAATCCCCCAATTTTTTTGCCTATTTCCCTGCAAACACTAGCCCGGCATCTGTGTTAGGCGAATTGCTCTCTGCCGGTTTGGGTGTGCAAGGTATGCTATGGGCAACCAGCCCAGCCTGCACCGACCTTGAAACGCATGTGCTCGATTGGCTGGTGGAAATGTTGGGGTTACCTGAAAAGTTTTTGTCGAGTAGCAGTGGAGGGGGCGTGATTCACGGCTCGGCATCGGAAGCAATGCTGGCGGCATTGTTGGCGGCACGTGAACGTGCCACGCAAGGCGTCACCAACCAACTTGGCACAAATGGCAATTTGGTGGCTTATATTTCCACGCAAACGCACTCGGCATTGGAGAAGGCTGTCAAAATTGCTGGAATCGGCTTACAAAATTTGCGAAAAATAGAAGTGGATGAGCATTTTGCCATGCGAGCGGACTTGTTGCAGGCGCAAATCAGGGCTGACCGTGCGGCTGGTTTGTTGCCCTTTATGGTCACAGCAACGATAGGCACCACTTCGTCTAATGCCATTGATCCCATCCCGCAGATTGCCGAAATTTGCCAGCGGGAGGCTGTGTGGCTTCATGTGGATGCGGCAATGTCTGGCACTGCCGCACTTGCGCCGGAATTTCGCTATAGTCATGCCGGGATTGCTCTTGCCGATAGTTATGCGTTTAATCCACACAAGTGGATGTTTACCAACTTTGATTGCGACTGTTTTTTTGTGGCAGACCGTACCGCGCTTCTAAAAGCATTGAGCATCTTGCCAGAATATCTTCGCAATCAAGCCAGCGAAAGTGGCAGTGTGATTGACTATCGCGACTGGCAGATTCCACTGGGGAGACGCTTCCGGGCGCTGAAGTTGTGGTTTGTCATTCGCGATTTTGGGGTTTCAGGGTTACAGAAGTTGGTGCGTCAACACATCGCCTGGGTGCAAGAGCTGGCACAGCAAATTGCTAGCCACCCAGATTTTGAAGTGCTCGCACCAGTTCCCTTTAATTTAGTCTGTTTCCGCCATCGGCTGGGCGATGAGTTTAACCAAAAACTGTTAGAACGATTAAACACGAATGGTAAAATTTACTTAACTCACACCAAACTGAATGGGCGGTATTGTTTGCGGTTGTGTGCAGGGCAAACCAATGTCACCCGTGAGCATGTGCAACACGCGTGGGTGCTCATCCAAGCTGAAGCACAAGATTTGCAAGCACAGTAACCCACCCGCAGAAGCGTATATTTTCAAAAGCAGAGTTCCTTTATGCGAAACTCTGCTTTTTTGATTTGGGATGAGTGTGGTTTCTAAACTGTTGCCATTTCCCGCTTCATAGAAACGGGCAGTTCAAAAGGGATTGGCTCTGGCGCGGTATAGTCTAAGTTTAACCAATAAATCAAGGTAGCCCAGCCGTTGCTAGCACGTACCATCATATAATTGGGCAACATGCCCAACACGACAAAGCCCTGCTTGAGTTGAAAACTGAGCGTTGGGTCAAATAACCTGCCAGTAATAACACGTGCCACATAGTCGGGTGCGGGCATGGTGTCTTTGTACTTGGCATAGCCAGGTAAAAAGCCGCCTGCAATGATGCCCTTTTTGTTATCTCGGCGTACCAATTCCTTGCGAGCGGCATAGAGCATGGAAGCAATACCCTGACCACGATAATCGGGATGTACGCAAATGTCGGTGCCATAATAATATTCACCCTGTGGGTTGTGATTACTATAGCCATCTAGCCCGGTTATGTCTGTGATGGTATGCAAGGGGTGGGTAAAATCAAAATCCACGTAGAGTCCAGAAGCCATGCCTACCACGCGCCCGCCATCCAAAGCGACAAATGTGCCTTGGGGAAACACTTCATAAATGTGCATGAATTCTTCCGGAGAAGATAAATCTTGTGAAGGAACAGAAGGAAAACAAATTCGTTGCAGTTGCGCCATTTGCTCAACGTGTTCGGGGCAAAACGAGCGAACGATAATTTTAGGCATGATACACCTTTGTAAAGTTAAGAATTGGAACAACCCCAGTGGCTACTATTAACGTAGCGAAGTGTGGCGATTTTTTCGCACGCAACAACGAAGCAACCAATTCCGAATGAGATAAAATAAAACGAGAACTTGAAAACAGATATGCCAAACACGCCTGATGAACGCACTTAAAAAAGTGGAGAACACAGATCTGATTTGGCGAAGTTACCCAACTTGGGAAATACTACCTAGCCACCAAACAATTGGCGACCGAGGGTTGTCTTGAGCTTAAGAAAGCACAAAACAAACTCACCAATGAATGGGGGTTCAGTAATCTACCGTAGCGCTATGAAAGTGCTCGAATTTGGGACCGTTATCGGTATTTGATTTTTTGGCAAGCTGGGAAGACGGCAGACAAAGCCATTCTATGCTCTGAACAGACCACGTTTTGCTGTGGGAGGTGGTTCTGCACAAGACCAGGGGACTCTGCGTACTCGTAAACAAGACACTTTTCTCATGTAAAGAGATACTGGCTTGATTCACAATACCGCGATTGGGTGTGCGCCGAAAAGAAAGAAAACTTAAATGTGGGTCAACATCCATGCAGGCAGTACTGCCAAACTTTCAGAAATTTCTGACTTGTTCCTGGTTACTCACCAGAACGCACTGCACTAGCTCCATTTTTAAGCGCGTTGGTTGCGCCGATTTTTTTAGCAAATGTTTGCTATGGGTACGAGTCTGGCACGTTTTTGCGTGCCGAATATAGTCTACAATATTTTCCCAGCATTTGGCAAGAGGCAGTTTTCACTTTCAAGGACATTCTCATAATTTTTGGCAAAACTCAGTAAAATTTCTAGAACCAGACTGCAAACAGCGTGTAGGTTAAGGTGCTTTTCTGAAACTGCTGTTCAAAATCCCATACACCCCGTCTTTTCAAAAAAGAGAAATCCTACTATGATGAAGATTATTCTGTATTCGACACGATTTATGTTCGACAGGTGTGTATGATACGTATAAAAATACCTTAATCTTGTCGAATAGCACTGCGTATGAACTGTCATTACAGACAAAGCACGTCAGGAAAAAGCTCAACCACCCATTGCATTTTGAGCGCAAAGCCTATTTTTGCAGGTAATTATGTATTACGATGTTCCACTAACCCTTGGCATAGAAGAAGAGTATCAGATTGTTGACCCAAGTGACCGCAATTTGCACTCCTATATTCAGAAATTTTTAGAAAAAGGAAAGCATGTATTGCCGGAAGGACAACTCAAACCGGAATTTATGCAAAGTCAAGTGGAAGTAGGCAGTCAGGTGTGCCGCAATGCCAGCGAAGTCCGCACAGAGTTAAAACGTTTGCGCGGTTCCGTCAATCAAATTGCCCGTGAAAATAATTTACGTATCGTTGCGGCAAGTACTCACCCTTTTGCAGTGTGGAGTGAGCAATCTGTAACAGACGCGGAGCGCTATTACAAACTTTTGGATAACTTGCGGGGTGTTGCCCAACAACTCCTAATTTTCGGAATGCATATTCATGTCGGATTTGGCGATGCGCCACACCAAAAAGAATTGTTAATCGAGGTAATGAACCAACTGCGCTATTTTCTGCCGCACTTACTGGCGCTTTCCACCAGTTCACCGTTTTGGCAAAGTAAGGATACGGGCTTAAAAAGCTATCGCAGTGTTATTTTTGAGATGCTCCCCCGCACGGGTATTCCACAAAATTTCCGCTCTTGGAGTGAGTATATGGAGTTTATCCAACTACTGAACAAGGTCGGCTCCTTTGGCGCGAAGAGCAAAAGCATAGATGTGGCGGTTGATGCGACCCAACTCTGGTGGGATGTACGTCCCCACCCGCGCTTTAATACGCTGGAAGTACGCATTTGCGATATTTGCACCAATCTGGAGGATGCCGTTTGCATCTCGGCGCTTCTGCAAGCAATTGTAGCAAAATTGCTAAAGCTTAGACGATATAACCAGTCGTGGCGAAACTATCGCAGGCACCATATAAACGAAAATAAATGGCGAGCATTGCGCTTTGGGATTGATGGCAAGCTGATTGACTTTGGTATCTCGGATGAAGTACCATTTCATCAGTTGGGTATGGAGCTACTGGAATTTGTGGATGATGTTGTGGACGAGTTGCAAAGCCGCAATGAAGTCAACCATTTACGCGTTATCTTAAACCGTGGCACCAGCGCTGACCGACAACTGCGCGTTTTTCGTAGCGCCATCGAAGCGGGCGCCAGCGAAACAGAAGCTTGCCATGCGGTCATGGATTGGTTGATTGACGAGACGGTTGCAAACGTGAACTAAACTTGGTATACACGAAAATTGGCTAAACCCTGCCAACTATCACAAACGCCATGTTTACCATCTGTAACATGGCGTTTCCGTTTCTCTAAACCGATGGTGCTGTTCCAACCCCGGCTAAAATTTAAAAACACGCTGTAAAATGCCTGATTTCTTGCTCATTTCAATATTTTGCCTATAATGGGTTTTATATTCGACGTGAGTGCGAATATCACCTGTGTCGAAAGTAGATGAGCCTGTACTCATTTCACTGTTGCTTTTTTATATTCGACACGGGTGGAAATTGCGCTT
>DKKK01000088.1 GCA_002455215.1 Anaerolineales bacterium UBA6668
ATCACTTCTTTTGGGTCACTACCCAATATTTTACTTTGGTAGTAGCGGCATTTATAAGTGATAATTTTTTGAATCATACTACAATTTTAGCCCATCACTTTCATTTTTTCCACTACCCCTTTCTTGCCAGCCCATTATCCACAACCGTCAAAAACACACTCAGGCTCACCGATAAGCCGCCTTCTGTCCCCTTGCGGGTGGGGAATCATCTCTCTTGGCTGAGCATCTCTGCCTAGCTCATGCAACCTACCCGGCGTTCTCACAAATTTGGCAGTGCCAAACTCATAACGCGGCGAGCCGCCACTTACGCCTGTTTGGTCTTGCTCCGTGTGGGGGTTGCCCAGCCGCCGACATTACTGCCTGCGCTGGTACGCTTTTACCGCACCGTTTCACCCTCGCCAGTCGCGTTTTCGCGCTGGCAATGCGCTTCTCTGTTGCCCTATACCGGCAAATTACTTCACCCCGGACGTTATCCGGCACACTGCTCTGTGGAGGGCGGACTTTCCTCGGGCGGTCTTTCACGCCCGCGATCCCCTAGTGAACCTGAGTGTGCTTACATGTTATCATAAATTTTCAAGTTATTTGGGCTCACCTTCTCCACCACTTTGCACCCGTATCCACTGATGCTTTTCCCAAACTCACTCCAGCGCTACTTCAAAATATAATACGTACCACGTTTTGCCCCGACCTTTAGGATAATACCGCGCTTCACCAAATCGGCGAAATCCAGCCGCAAAGTTTCCGGGCTAACATCCGGGCACAAAGCTTGATAATCGCTATTGGTGATATTACCGTGCTCGCGGATAAACGTTAAGGCACGTGCTTGCCGTTCATTCATAGATTGAAAGCCTTTCGCAACCATCTTGCGTTCACGGTTATTAAATAACTTCACGGTAAACGCATGTGGGCGAGCCGAAAAATCGGGGGGGGCATGACCCGCATTGGTCATCGCTTCTATCATATAGTCAATCCCCAAGCCTAGTTCTTCAATATACCCCCATTGGTATAACCCATTCACAATACGCGGATTGCGCGAATAATGTTCTTCAACAATATTATCCAGAGTGATATAGCCGGGTAAACCGCCAGGGCTGATAATCTCCATACGGTCAGTATACATGCGCACTTCGATTTTGCGCCCCTTAAGACGGTAATCACGGTGGCAAACCGCATTTACCAAAGCTTCGCGCACAGCAAAACGCGGGTACTCAAACACTTCTTCGCGCTCCAAACCCCGCACCACCGCACCCACCGCCATTTCTTCAATAATCACCTGCCAAGCACGTTCAATCACCCGTGCCAAATTCCCATCAATCTCCTCACGCCGCCCATAGCCCACATTGCCATCTTCCCCACGCGGTTCAGTACCAGAAAACTTTACAAAGAGTAAGCCGGTATAAGGTAGCCAAATTTGCGGATTACGACAAAAAAGCAATAAACCAGATAAGGTAGGGCAACCTGCTGGAGAGAGTGCGCCAATCTCCCGTAAAAGCTCGTCAGGTGTGGCAGTAATCTCGCGGCGCTGACGGGCTTGCCGTTTTTGCAAGTACTCGGCAATCAACCCTTCATCCAAATCTGCCCGTGTTGCGCCCGGCACTTCTTGAAGTTCAAACTNNTGCTGAATCTGTTCGCCCGCCAGTGGACGATTCTCCCGCCCAGCACGTACCAGCACCCGCCCATCTTCAAGCGAATGTAGCTCGATACTACGTGGCACGCGAATGGCAAACAAACCACTATTATTTTCAAACTGCTCCCAACCAGTTTGCACGATTGGACGACACAAGCGTTCCGCCGCCAATAGCACCCCTTGCACTTCTTCGGCAAACAGCGGGCGACCGGCTGGCTTTTGCTCGGCAGACATACCAATCACAATCGTGCCCCCCTCGCTATTGGCAAATGCCACCATCAACTCTGCCAATTCCAATACACTGGGTTCTAGCAGATACGCCATTTGTGGTCCTGGGGGAGTTAAACTTAGGTAAGGCATGATTAGAACAATTGTACTGCAAAAATGGGGGGTATGCAAGCATAAAAACGCATTTTGTGTCATAATCAAAGTATGCGACCCGCACTGCGTACCCGAACTGTTGCTTTATTATCCACCCTACTCGGTGTTGGCGCGGCGTTTTATTTCCGCGATGAATTGACATGGAATGTGTTGGTGGCACGCTTGCTATTTCATACCCACGGATTTCGCCGCCAGCATCGCCGTTTCGCCCAAAATATCCGCTACGGAGCCGGGGTGCGCAATCGTTTGGATATTTACAGCCCAACGAAAACAGAGCAAAACCCAGTGTTGATATGGGTACATGGGGGCAGTTGGAACTCAGGTGACAAGCAGTTGTACGTCCCGCTTGCCGCTCGCCTAGTACCCAACGGCATCATCACCGTACTGGTAAACTACGGCTTATATCCCCAAGTCATTCACCCACAACAAGCTCAGGACGTTGCTACCGCAATTGGTTGGACCTTACGCAACATCCACTATTTCGGCGGAGACCCCAAACAAGTTTTTGTCTGTGGACATTCGGCAGGGGCGCACTTAACCGCTTTGGCACTGCTCGATGAACGCTTTTGCTCCGCACAACGTTTTACCCCCCAAGATTTGGCAGGCTGGATCGGCGTGAGCGGACCCTACTATTTGCCCCAACTAATGCGTTTTTTGCGAGAAGAAAGACACTACAATGGTGCGGAAGTGGTTGCCGCAATGGGCGGACCGCGCCATTTGGAAGAAACATCCCCCATCCGCTATGTGCGCCAAGAAATGTGCAAAAGCCTAATCTTGCATGGCGAAATAGATCTCACGGTTCCGGTGCAAAGTTCATACGACATGGCGCAAGCACTTCGTGGCGCTGGGGTGGCAGTACAAGAAAAATACTACCCCAAAACCGGCCACTCCGAAATTCTACTGTACGGCAGTGGCAAAAAAGCCCACGAAAACGGACACCTTCTGCACGATATGGTCAAGTTTATCAAACCAAGCGAAAAATAACGCACTGCCTACCTGTCAAGGGGTGCGGTTCAAAGTTTCG
>DKKK01000165.1:0-29169 GCA_002455215.1 Anaerolineales bacterium UBA6668
CCGACCGTTTGCACAGCAAACGCCGTTTGTTGGGCAAACGCGGTTAGCGTAAGCGGGTTGGGTGTGACGGTTGCGCGGGCGGGTGCGCTACTACTGGGTGTGGGGCTTGCCTTGCCAAGTGCCAACCCACTGCGGTGAGTGGGGGTGGCGG
Organism: Anaerolineales bacterium UBA6668; assembly: GCA_002455215.1. GTDB lineage: Bacteria > Chloroflexota > Anaerolineae > Anaerolineales > UBA6668 > UBA6668. The sequence goes on from DKKK01000165.1 coordinate 152, forward strand.
TGGGTTGGGCGGTCCAAGTGGCAAGCGCGGTCGGGCTGGCGGTCGGGGTTTCGCTCGCAAGTTCCGAAATGCTTGCGCCACCCAAGCCAAAGAAGGGCCAGCGAATTTGAATCGCGCGGGTGGTCTGGTTACAGGCTTTGTCTTTGACTTGCACCAAGGCGATGTACGCTTCGTTGTGCGAAACAGCCGCACCACTGCTGTCTTTACCATCCCACACCACCGAGCTGTCAAAGGGTAGCTCCCGAATGACAACCCCATTATTGCTGGCACGGCGAATGGTGATTTTTCCTTCTGCGATGCCGGCAAAGTCGTCACTGTGCGGAATGCGAAACAAAAAGCCACCGTTGGATTCCATCCCGCTCAAACTGACCAGCGGGGCGTTCACATCCACTTGGAAGGATTTACTAGCGAGGGGTGTGCTGGCATTTCCTACCCAATCCACTGCATAAACATCTTGGATGGTATAACTGCCACTAGCCGGATAAGTGAGTTGAAAATTGTCACTGTGTGCAATGCCATTGGCATAGATGGACTGCACGCCCGATTGCGTGTCGGTTGCGCGGATACTGGCAGTGGCAGTGGTGTTGTAAAATCCGCCACAAACACTGCCGCTCATACTCAGGGTCACAACCGGCGGGGTAGGGTCTACCCAAATCACTGCGCTTTGCTCGTCTGCGCTATTGCCAGCATTGTCTATGCTGTAATAAGTGACCAGCAAGTCACCATCAAAGGAAAGGGTGCATTACAGTAATCAAAAACACGCTAGTCTCATTCTGGTAAAATCGCCCAATTTGTAAGTTTTCTCATCTAAATTTGGCGGATATGGGAATTGCGCTTTCTTTAAGGGAAAAAGCCTAAATCGCCTACGGCATGTGTGCCGAAGGAAACCCGTGTCGACTATAATGGGCGGTATGAAATGCCTTTTCCCCTTCCGCTGGCAGTTAGCCCTTGCCCTGACCGTTGGGCTGTGGCTGGCAGTGCCCTTACCCGTCCCTCCCACGCCCGGTGCGCAACAAACCGTCATTACCCACCACCCGCGCCTATGTGTACACACCCGCCTAACCGATGAAGTGGAAACTTGGAAGGTCAAACGCACGCTGGAAATGGTACGCCTGATGGGAGCGCAAACCATCGTGGAATATTTTCCATGGGCGTATGTGCAATCTGCCCCGCACAGCTACGATTTTAGCCATCCCGACCGCATCATTCGCTTTGCCAATGCGCAAGGCTTGCGCGTCATTGCGCGGGTCGGCGTGGTGCCGCACTGGGCAAGACCCTACACCGCCCCCGACCAGCCTGCCCCCACCGACACTCACCTAGACGAACAGCATTACCAAGCCTTTGCCGACTATCTGGCACAATTTGCCCAACGCTATCACGGACAAATTGCCGCGCTGGTGGTATGGAACGAGCCAAACCTAGCCCTAGAATGGGGCTATCGCCCCCCAGACCCCAGCGGGTATCTCAAACTCATGCAAGTGGTGTACCCCACTGTCAAAGCTGTTGCCCCAGATTTGCCCATTGTGGCGGGGACACTCGCACCCACTTTAGAACCGAGCGGGTCGCCAAACGCGATGAACGACCTAACCTACCTGAGCGCTTTGTATGCCACCGGATTTTCGCAAGTGTACGATGTTTTGGGTGTTCACGCCTACGGCATGGGGCAAACATTTGACCAAACGCCTTCCCCCAATGCACTCAACTATCGGCGGNNCCGCTGGGTGTTTGCCAGCCCGCCAGCACAGCGCATCCACAACACGCTCGGCAGTTACCAATGGGCAGAAGCCCACTGGCAGTGGGCTTCCGTAGTGTGTACTTGGGCTTTCCGCTATCCAGCCCGCTATTACAGCTATTTCGACCATTACAGCTTTGTGACGCCCGAATTTGAAGCACTGCCCATCTACGAAGCGGTGCGCGAGTGGGCAGTGGGGCAATAATGCACAGGCTAATTGCCAAAAACCACTGCCCGTAATTGCTCTTTTTGCCCTTCTTGGAAGGTGCGCCAAGCAAAACGCGGGGCAAATGGATTCTGTTTGCCTTCTAGCACATCCGCCACCACATCGCCGATGACCGGCGCAAACTTAAAGGCGTGTCCACTGCCCCCAGCCGCTACCAGCAAACCGCGCTTTTGTGGATGATGGTCAATGCAGAAGTTCCCGTCAAACGTATCGCAATACAAACACAAGCGCGTACTGTGTACCGGCGCTCCGCGCAAGCTGGGGAAAGTGCGCTCGACAAATTCACGAAAAACGCCAATCACCGTGCTCGGCACTTCCAGCGGGTCACTAGGCTTCCATGCAAAGCCGGGTCCATGATTACCCACTTTAAATACCCCTTCGGCAGTTGCCGGAAAGCCGTACCAACCGCTATTGGGAATATCTGCGCCCCAAGCGGGGATGTGCTGTGCGGCAGGGTCTTGCGCCAAAAAGTGGACGACCGGTTGCCCCACCGATTTCACCAGCCCATGCAACTCTGGTACAACGTGCGGAGTCCACGCCCCCATACTCAGAATCACCCAATCAGCACTGTAGCGNNCTTTTTCAAGCAGTTCGGCAAACTCACCCATGCGTATCTGCACGCCAGCGGCTTGGCATTGCGCCATTAAGAAGGAAATTACGCGACTGCTGGGCGACCAACCGGCATGGGGGTTGAAGTACCCATCGGCAAAGTGGGTGTGCGAAAAGAAAGGGAAACGTTGGTGCAAAGTGGCGGGCAACATTCGTTCTACGGCGTGTCCGCGCTGTGCCATGCGCGTAAAACTTTCGTATTCGTAGCCGCCCGCTTGCATTTCCTGCTGGCTTAGCATCAATACCCCAACCTGCCGAAACAACAACTCTCCATCTGGCATGCGCCAAGACTTCCAGCTTGCCCAAGCCAACTCCATCAGGTCTGCGTACANNCTAATATCGGTCGAACTGGCTTCGGGATGGGGGGGGGCTTGGCGGTCGAGCAAAGTGACCTGAAAACCACGTTTTTGCAAGGCAAGCGCACTGGAAATGCCCAGCACGCCCCCACCGATGATTAAGATAGATTGTTGTTTCATAATAGGTTGTCAAAAAGGAGTAAAGTTCTTGTATATTCGGCACGGGTTACCTTCTGCACACATGCTGAAGGTAGATTTGTGTTTTTTTCTTAAAGGAAAAAGCGCAGTTTTTATCCGTGTCGCATATAAATGGCGTGAATTCGCCATCCAACCAATTTTATGCTAAACTTGCCATTATGCCAAATATAGACATTGTTTTCATTCACAGTCGCTTGTTTACCACCTGCTGGTGGTTTAGCCTCGGCATGGGCATCTGGAGCATCTGGTTATTTCTCCAACGCCGTGATATGGGCGCCGATTTTCTGGGGGCTTTGGTCATTTGCCAAGTGTTAATGACCGCGCAATTGTTGTTTACATTGGTACTGTACCTAACGGGCATCATTGAACCACACCGCTGGGTGTACTTCCTCTACAATATTATGATGGGACTCACCATTCCTGCCTTGTTTGCCTATACCAAAGGGCAAACCACCCACCGTGAGACGTTACTCTATGGCTTAACCCTAGTCTTTTTGTGGGGAATTGTCTGGCGGGCAATGTTGACTGCCTGATGGGCAGGGAGGAGAGCAGGTGAAAAGCAAACTGGCGTGGCTGTGGGTGGTTGGGTTGGCAATCGCGGGCTGTGCCTTCTGGTTTTTTGCATGGGTGACACTGCTTCGCCCGCAGGCAAAAACCGCCCCCAGTGCCACCCCTTCCAACGCGCCCCAAATTCAGTGGGCGCAAACTGCCCGCCCGCTCTCTACGCTTCCGCTCCAGCCAGCAGAAGCGACCCAGCCAACTGGCGCACTCATCTGGCAGGACTATGTCCACATCTCCCATGCGTTTTCCCTGCGCCATCCGCAAATNNCGACGGAAGAAACCCAGTCAGTTTTTACCGACACCGAAAATGCCTTGACGCTGGTTGTGCGCTTCTTGCCCAACCCCGAACAAACTGATTTGCAAGCCCTTGCCGTGCGCCTTGCTGAAACGCAGGCGAGTTCCTTGCCGCAGTTTACCTTAGGAAAATACTGGCTCGCCGAAGTTCCCATGCAAGAGTATTTTTGGCAATCCGATTCTTACGGGCAAATGCACTGCATGGTGTTCATCTATGCTGTCCGCGCCGTTGTATTTACCCGCACCTTCTGTTTGCCAGATAACCGTTTGGCAGGGCTATACCCAGTCATTACAGATGTTTTGCAGAGTTTTCAGGTGGACGAAGGCGCGGCACAGCAAGTATTAAGTGGGTTGTCACCCAGTGGGTTGCCATCCGGTGAATTGCAACCATAAGGTTACTTTTCGATAGCGAATGAATAGGCTACAGCATACCTACCTCACACTCGGCGCATTCTTGGTCGGCGTGCTTACACTCGCGGCGTTATTTGCGCCGTGGCTCGCCCCGCACGACCCACTCCAAACCAATCTGAGCATCGCTGTAGGGGAAAAACGCCTTGCGCCGCCTATTGCGCCGCCTATTGCGCCGTTTCGTACAGCACAATTCCCACTGGGCACAGATGAATTCGGACGTGACCTACTCAGCCGTGTGCTGTGGGGATTGCGCCCGACTTTGCAGATTGCGCTCTTGGCGGCTGGTATCCGCTTGTTGGTGGGAACTTTAATCGGCATACTGGCTGGCTGGGGCACGGGTAGGCGCATGGGCAGGTTGGCGCGTTGGGCAAATGCGCTCATCTCCTTTGCCACCACAGTTCCCGCGCTATTGGTTGCGCTTTTGGTTTTGGCATCGCTCGGGGCGGACGGCTCGACCGCTGTGTTTATCTTAGGTATCACCGTGTCGGGCTGGGGGGCAGTGGCAGAGTTAGTGCAGACGCAAACCCGCTTGGTACGCCAGCAAGACTATGTCACCGCTTCATTTGCATTGGGCGCCAAGACCCCGCAAGCCATTTGGACACACCTTTTGCCACATCTGTTCAGCCTACTGTGGATTTTGCTGGCATACGAAATGAGTTCGGCGCTGATTATATTGGCAGAACTAGGCTTTCTCGGCTACTTTTTGGCAGGTGGGGCATGGGTATCCACCGGCGATTTTGTGGCAGAACACACCAGCGGCAAGCCGGAGCTAGGGCAATTACTGGCAAGTGCTTTCGCCCACTTTACCCAACAGCCCAGCCAGCTATTATGGGTGGGCGGGGCGCTGATACTGGCAATTGTCGGCTTTAACTTTTTGGGGGAAGGGCTTCGCCAACAAGCAGATAAACAAAACCTGCCTTTGCTGGGGTGGGCACGCCTGCAAGCAAGTTGGGCAAGTGCAAGCCAACGTTTTGCCCAATCCAAGCGCTGGTTGCTACCGCTGGCAGGTGCGGTGCNNGGGCTGGCGGGCATGGCAGGCACGTCAAGCGCTTTTGCAAGCGCAAGCAATTTTCCAAACCCCGGGCGGTCACTACTGGAATAGCCAATACGGCAATGTTTATGGCACACTCACCAGCGCATACGCCTTTCCTAGCAAGCTAAACCTGCAATGGGCATATTTTCAGCCCGGCGGTTTTTCGGGCGGTGCGGCAGTTGCGGCAGACGGCACGCTTTACATCAACACCCAATCCGGCGAATTGCTGGCGATAGACCCCACCGGCAAACTGCTCTGGCAATTTAAACTACCCCAGCCCGCAGTCGGAACACCTGCCATTTCTGCCGATAACATTTTGTACCTAAGCGATCACAGTGGCGGCTTGCTTGCCCTGAGTACCCACTTGGCGTTCCAATGGTACTTGCCCATGACTGGCTTTTATGAAGCCACCGCGGGACCCATCATCGCCCCCGCTGGCACAATTCTTTACCCACTAGATACAGAAATCCGTGCTGTCAATGCAGATGGAAGCCTGCTTTGGCAAACGCGTAGCCCCAACCAGTACATCTACGAACCTTTGCGGCTCACGCTGGATGGAAGATACGTCACCCAACTGCAGGCGGCGTTTGACTTGGCGAGTGGCGAACTTTCTGAATTTGACCTGCGTACCGGGCAAAATGACGCCGTCTATGCCTTCCCTGCGTTTTTTAGCGGGGCAGATGCGCGTCAATATGTGCGTGCCGGGCACGCTGTTTATCCCGATTGGCAGTTTTTCAATCCGTTTTCGCTCGCCAGCGCCGAGAAAATTGGCTGGGACGGGCAATCTCTGGCGGGTTTGATGCCCCAGCTAGCCGGTGTGACCCCACAAGGGCAAGTTTGGTTTTTGTATGGCAATGAGTACACCAACACGCGCTTGGTGTGGCTGGCAAAAAACAACCAAGTGCAGGCGAATGTGCGCCTAGAAAGCACGCATGGGCGCATGATTGGGGTGGATGCGCTAGGGCGGGTTGTGGTTTGCGGGGCAACGCAAGGGGTGACTGGGGCAAGTTGTGGCTTGTGGGCGAGTGGCGCAAGCCAACCGCAATGGGAGTTTGCTTTTCCCGATGGCGGATTACCCCCGTTCAGCGGGGCAGTCGCCCCCAACCGCGTTTATCTTTCCAGCGCCGATGGCTGGTTGTACGCCATTGGCGACTAGCCTTGCATATACGCGATTTGGAAAACTTCACAATAACCGGGGCTTTGGCTGTATTGCCAGCCGGGAGATTGCATTGCCCAGAAAGCACAGCGATTCTTAACTACATCTGCTTGCAAAAACCAGCGCGGCAAAAAGTTGTTATGTACGGCTAAAGCCTTTTCTTTGATAGGCATTTGCTCGCTAATGTCAATAAATAAATTGGGGCGAAAATCGGGGTTGCGTGAAATAGGCTCGCCTAGCCAGAGCGCCTTAACGCGGCTGGCACGATATACCGAATTAAGTACAGCCCGATACAAATGATGGTGCTCTTGGTGTTCGGCAAGCGCCGGAGAATGGGTGATTATTAAATCCGGTTCTTCACTTGCCAAAAATTCATCTACCAATTTGATGATATGGCGGTCCCAGTTAAGCTCAGTCGTGGCATTCACACCGGGCGCAACCAATACCCGTGCTCCGATCCAGGCACAGGTATCTATACTACATTGCAGTCTGCCTTGATGCCCGTCAGTAAAGAACACCACACTGACTTGGGCTCCCTGGTTAATCAATTTTGCCAACGTTCCAAAACAAATGAGTGTTTCATCGTCCGGGTGACAAAACAAAGCGGTAATTTTTTTCGGGGAAAAATTCATAGTTGGAATAGCCCTGCATTGGATACGGGTTATATTCAGTACCCGTTTCCAATACCCATTGGAAAGTATTACAACAACCAGTTCAATAAAAATAAAGCCGCCATGCCCGCCAAAATGGTGAGCAGGGTGTGGCGCGTAAACCATGCCACCACAATTGCTACCAAACCAGCCAGTAAGCGGGTGTTGCTTAAGTGCAAATCGAGAGTACCATTTGGAAGTAAAATCGCTGGCGCAATGATGGCGGAAAGTACGGCAGGCGGGACATAACGCAAGGCTCGCTGAACCCGGTTGGGGAGGGTGATGTGCTGAGCAAGGTAAATGATGGAGAAGCGCATTGCAAAGGTCAATATGCCCCCGAACAACATGGTTAGCCAGATATTCATGCCCGCTCCTCCAAAAGGCTACCCACCCCAATGCCAACCACCGCCGCCAAGATTAATCCCAGTTTGAAAGGCAAGGCATACGCCACTAACGCAGTGATGCCCGCCGACAGTGCGGCGGCAATCACCGGTTTGCCTTTCAGCATCGGGGTCAGCATTGCAATAAAAGTAACCGGTAGCGCAAAGTCTAGCGACCAACTTTCCGGAATTGCCGCCCCCAGAAAGATACCCAATGCAGTACTCACTTGCCAGGTTGACCAAAGCGCCAAGCCAGACCCAAAGAAAAACCAGTGCCCCAATGGGGTAGCGCCGTTTTGCTTATAATATAAGATTGTAGTGGCATACGCTTCATCGGTGAGTAGGTACGCAAGCAAGGCTTTCCAACGGGTAGGCAAGTTCTGCACATAGGGGGCAATAGAAGCACTGTATAGCAGGTGGCGTAGGTTGACAACGGCAATGATGAGCACCATCACCATTGCCGGGGTGGCGTGGGCAACCATTTCGGCAGTGATAAACTGTGCCGAGCCAGCAAATAGAATGGTTGACATGGCTTGCGCTTCCCCTGCCGATAAGCCCGCTCCGGTGGCAAGTGCGCCATAAATTAAGCCGAAGGGCAACACCCCAATTAACAAGGGGATTTCTGCACGGATACCCGCCCAAAACATCTGTTTTGCGCTGTTCATCTGCTTCGTGTTACTGGGAGATGCCAGCGAAAGAGCCTATTTGCGCCAACTGCTTTAGCATAGCTTGCACGGACTCTGCATTGGGCGCACACGGCACGGCGTCATACAGCCACCAATCTTCGGTGTGCGTTAAGCTTTCGCCGCTTGCAAGTGTGGTTAGCGGGCTGAGCGTTTCTAGCTCCAAAAATTCGCGCCGCACAAAACACTCGGCATTGCTGTTCAGGTCACAATAGTGTGCGTCTTTTTGCCAGCGGGCGTGTTTTACAAATAGCGTATCCTGCCAGTGATAAGCCATCCAGCCGAGCGGGTTTTGCCAGCCAAGCTTGAAAATCTCACCAGCCGGAAAATTGGTTTGCAATAGGTGAAAGGCATTGCCCAATTGCAATTGCGGGCTATTGATGTTGCTGTATGCCCACAAATTAAGCGAACGGTTTGGCAATAGCCCATGCGCATCGGCTTTGTCTTGTGTTTGCGGCAAGATAGCGAATCCATCTGGGCGGAGCATGGTAATTGCCCACGCGGCAAGGGTTTGGGCGCGTGGGGCATGGTTGGTCAGGTGATGTGTGATTTGTAGGTGATTTTCGCCCAACACTTGCACACTGAGTCCTTTTTGAATGCCATTTACCTGTATATCTTGCCAAACGGTCACTTGTCGCTCAGATTGCTCGTGCAGGGTGAGTGGCGTGTTGTCGGGTAGGTAGGTGGTATTTGGCTCTTCGGGAGCGCACCATAACCGATGCCCGCCGCGCAGGTGAAAATTGCCATTGCTAGTTGGAATTAACCAATCTGGCAATTCTGCCATTAGGTTAGGCTGACCGACTCGCCCAAACCAGCTAATGCGGGGTCCCGCGCTAATGCTTACCAATACGCGCAAGATAGAAGTTTCTAGCAGGGCACAATTCAAACCTAGATGTTCCAGAGGGTGCATAAATGTTGATGAATGATAGTGAAAAACAGTTGCACAAACCAATGGGAAAAATGCCCTGTTTCGCAAACTGAAAGGATACAGTATGATTAAATTCGCTAAGCATGGAATTGCGCTATATTCGGCACGGGTTGCCTTCTGCACACATACCGCAGGTCGATTTGCGCTTTTTTTCCCTAAAGAAAAAAGCGCAGTTTTCATCCGTGTCGAATATACTTCCCATCAGTAAGGAAATAGCACAGTTCTAGATTCCGCCGAGTATAGCACAACTATGTGCGGTACGCGTGAAAATCGTGAATTTCACTGTAAGGGAAACATGCAATGTTGCTATGCTGAATATCAATCCGATTGATTGTAGGAGCTACTGAATGAAACGCAAAACCATTTTAATGATGATCGCCCTGTTAATTTTATGTGTCTGCGGCTCATTTGCCCTGCTGGCAGGCTTTGGCTGGCAAAACCGCGAGCGCCTGCAAGAATTGTTGGGGCAAAACGGCAGGACACGGCAAGAGCCGCCCACTGCCGAGACGCATCCCGCTGTGCCACCGCTCCCCACAGCCACAGTTCAACCCATTCCCTCCCAATCCACAGATACATCTGCCGCCCCCAATACCGCCACGGAAACCGTGGATTACGCATCGCAAACGCCGCCGGTAAGTGAAACGCCGCCCCCATCCGCGACCCATTCGCCAACACCCACCCGCACCAAAGTATTCTGGACGCGTACGCCGGTCAATGTTGCGGTTTGCAATCCGGGTGAGTGGCTTGGTTGTGGTGGGGATGGTGTCCGGGTTTCTTGTGCTTCGAGCCAAGTCGGTTATTGCGGCAGTAGCGGGCAATGGGTGTGTGTGCCAGACCCGGCAAAATGCGGACAGCCCTAGGCAACCTAGCAAAGTTGGGAAAAAGCGCGATTCCAAAGTGCGTCCAGCGCGGATTTATTGTATAATCTGCCAGCAAGCCACCCACGCAACCTGTGACGTGTATTTTTTATCGAGATTTATTTATGAGCACAACTTCAATTCCAAGTTCAGACCTGCTAGAAATTTTGCGTTGCCCGGAAGCCGTGCAACAACCCGACAAATATGGAAATGACCCTGGACGCTTACGGCTGGTGAAAGATACCTGGCTGGTGTGTGATGACACGGGCAACAAATACCCCATTCGGCATGGCATTCCGGTGATGTTGGTGGAGGTCGGGCAAAAGTATCGCGCACTTGCCGAAGCCGATTTGCCCGTGCCCGCCCCCGAAAAAGACTAAACGGCTTCGCCGAATATCACCCAGGGTTTGCCTTGTACGTGCGTGAGAAAGACGATTAAATGCCGCTCGGCAGACCCGCTCAATTTCATCGCCCGTTCAAACGCTAGCACATCCAGCGGTGAACCACGCTTTTTGACGGTAATTTTTCCAATCTGCCGCGCTCGCAACTCAGCGCGGCATTGTTTTAAGGAGAAGGGAAAGTGCGCCACCACGCTGAACGCTCTGGCAAAGGCAGTGGTTTGCAGTTCATGTGCGGTTAGGTAGGCAATGTTTGCATCTAGCTGAAAGGCGGAAAGTTGGCTTGCCAGTAGCGTAACCAAACCTGCACGCAAGATGGCGGGGTCGGGTTCATAGAGCCAGTTGAGCGGTAGGCTGGTAGAGACAGGCGCATGTTCCTGCCAGGTCAGCGTTTCGCCGCTGGGAAGTACGGTTGCACGGCGATAGCTATTTTCGGCACGTGTGTCAAAGGTTGTTGCATGCTCGCCTGCCCACAATACAGCTTCGCGCAATTCTCTTTCATACGAGATAAATTCTACTTCGCAGGTGTTCTGCCCTTCGTACACACTTAATTCGGCAAGATTAACGGCTGGCGAGAGCTTGACACCTATCAGGGTACGTCTTTTGAGATAGGGGCGGATAAATTCTAGTGGCGGCTGGTAGTGTTGCACCGAAGAGATACGCTTTTGACCGAGTCGGCGGGCAGGGTCTAGCCAGAGGGCGGCGTGCGGTGGCAGGGTGGTTTGGGTGAAATCTTGCACGTGCCAGCTAATTTGGGCAGTTGGGTGGTAGGTGGACAGATTGTGCTGTGCCATTGCCAGCCGAACAGCATCCTGCTCATACGCTTGCACTGCGGCAACCCCCGCCAAACCAATGCTGTCCCCGCCGATACCACAGCCCAAATCCAAAACTTCCACTTGCCCGGCAAAGCGTTGCGCTCGGTACAAGCTAAGGCTTTCGTGGGTAGCTTGTTCCAGCGCTTCTCGCACAAAATACATTTGCTCGGCACGGGTAAATTTTTTACTCGCTTTTTGCCGCAACAAGATGGTTTCCAGCGCCGCTTTGGCAAGCGCCGCAGGGTAGCTTTTTGCTAGGCGGGTGTAGAGTGGTAAGAACTGCTCTTCGCTGGGGTTAAGCGCACCGGCAGAAAGCAAAGCGGATTGCCCGAGTGGGGAAAGCAGTTCGGTGAAAGTGGCGAGTTCCATTGCGCGAGTAGAAAAAATAAAAAGCCCAATCATTTGATTGGGCTTTGCTGTGCTAGCTCTCCTGGATTCGAACCAGAACTAACTGATCCAAAGTCAGTTGTGCTACCGTTACACCAAGAGCTAAAGTGCTAAAAACAGCCCCGAAAGTATATCAAACGCATGGCGGTTTGTAAAGGGGCAATTTTTGAGATTTTCGCTTTGAGCAAGTGCCCCACTACAGAAAAAAAGTCTGGAGTGGGGGAAACCCATTGAACTCAATGGAACTATAGCTAGTGGTATATGCGCCTGTCGAGAACCAGTAAAGCCGATCGCCAATTTCTAAACCAACGGGCAGTTTGTATTTGTGATTTTCATACAAGATATCCATGCTATCACAAGTGGGACCGGCGAGTATCACATCTTCGGCGGGTTCGCCTTTTTCGGTTAGTAAGGGGTACTTAATCGCTTCGTCTAGCGTCTCTATCAAACCTCCAAACTTGCCAATGTCGGTGTAGACCCAACGGTGGATGGATGTCTTGGACTTGCGCGAGATAAGCACCACTTCGCTGACTAGCACACCCGCATTGCCCACCAATGAGCGCCCGGGTTCCAGAATAATCTCAGGAATACGGTCATTGAAACCATCTGCCAAAAAGCGGTGAATTTCCGAAGCGTAGGTGGAAAAATCGTGTACCTTGCTCGAATATTGTGCCGGGAAGCCCCCACCCAAGTTGAGCATTTTTAGTTNNATCCGCTAAACGCTCAAAGATGAATGTGCATTTTGAAATAGCGGCATCCCACGCGCCAATATCGCGTTGTTGCGAACCAACGTGAAAAGACAACCCGTACGGTTCTAAGCCTAGCTTTTTTGCTAGTTTGTGAAGTTCAATTGCAACATCAGACTGACAGCCGAATTTGCGTGAGAGTGGCCAATCTGCGGTGAGTGCGCCTTCAGTTAAGATACGCACATAAATTTTGCTGTGCGGTGCTTCAGTGGCAATTTGCCGCAAGTCGGCTTCACTGTCGCTGGCAAATAAGCGCACGCCTTTTTCGTAGAAGTAGCGAATGCCTTTGCGTTTTTTTATCGTGTTGCCATAGCTGATACGGTCGGGTGAGACGCCTAACGCTAATACGCGGTCTAATTCATAGATTGACGCGATGTCAAAATGTGAACCGAGCGCGACCAGTCGTTGTAGCACTTCAATGGCTGGGTTGGCTTTGACTGCATAGTATATTTTTGCATTGGGGAATCCCCCTACAAGCTNNACAAGCTCTTGATATTTTTGCTCAATTTTTGCCAAATCTACAATCAAAAAGGGCGTTTCTTGTTTGTCTGCGAAGGTTTTGATGCGTTCCCAGGTTGCATGGTCGAAAAAAGGGGCAGTGTTCATAGCGGTGTGATTCTCCAATGAGAAAGGCGTGGGTGGGTAGGTTGGTTATTTGCTAAACAATTGGTTAATTTCATTCGCATCCAAATTTTTGAAGAAACTGGATTCGCTGGTGATGAGTTGTTCAACCAATGCCTTTTTGCTTTCTTGCAACTGTAGTATTTTTTCTTCTACGGTATCGCGAGTAATGAACTTATAAATAAAGACGGGTTTGTCTTGCCCAATACGGTGCGCACGGTCAGTGGCTTGCATTTCGGCGGCTGGATTCCACCACGGGTCTACCAGCAAAACATAGTCAGCGGCAGTTAGATTGAGCCCGACACCGCCTGCTTTTAGGCTGAGTAGAAAAAAGGTGATTTCAGGGGTATTCTGAAATTGGTCAACTTGGGTTTGGCGGTCTTCCGTTTTTCCATCTAGGTAGGAATATAATAGCCCTTCGTCATCCATTTGTCGCCGAATGAGCTTTAGCATTTGCGTAAACTGTGAAAATACCAACGTTTTGTGTCCTTCTGCATGTAAAGTTTGCAGAGTTTCTAAGATGGCTTCAAATTTAGCAGAAGTGCCGCTGTAGGTGGAGTGGATTAATCGTGGGTGATTGCAAATTTGCCGTAAGCGAAGCAAGCCCTCCAATATTTTCATGCGGGCTTTGACAATGCCCTCGCTTTGCATCAGTCCCATAATCTCCATGCGAAAATTATCGCGCGTTTGTTCATAGAGACGCTTTTGCCCGGGCTCCATTTCTAAATAAATAATGCGCTCGGTACGAGGGGGCAGTTCGGGGGCAACTTGTGCTTTGGTGCGGCGCAGGATAAACGGATAAACCATTTTTCGCAATAAGTCTGCCGTTTGTGCGTCTTTTTTGCTTTCAATTTGTTTGGCAAATTCTGAGCGAAAGTAGTCTTGACTGCCTAACATACCGGGATTCAGAAAAGCAAATTGTGACCACAACTCAAAAGTGGAGTTTTCTACTGGGGTGCCGGTCATGGTAAGGCGGTATTTGGCACGCAGTAAGCGGCTGGAACGGCTGGTTTGGGCAAGCGGGTTTTTAATGGCTTGTGCTTCGTCTAGGATGACGTAATCAAATTCATATGTACGGAAAAACTCAATATCACGGTTCATAACCCCGTAGGTAGTGAGAACCACATCGTATTGTTCAAATAGGCTGGTATCCTTTTCGCGAGTGATGCCATGAAAGTTAAAAAAGCGCAAATCGGGGGTAAAGCGGCTGGCTTCGCGCTCCCAGTTTGCGAGTAGGCTTCGTGGCACGACCAATAAGTGGGCAGATTGCGCCATTTGGTTGGCTTTTAGGTATTGCAGGAATGCTAGCACTTGTATGGTTTTGCCCAAGCCCATATCATCTGCCAAAATCCCCCCTAATGCGCTTGCTCGCAAGAAGTTAAGCCAATCTATGCCATATTTTTGGTAAGGGCGTAATTCTCCCTGGAATTTGTTTGGGATTTCCAAGGGCACAATTCCGGTGTGTTCCTTGAGCAACGAAAGCCGCTCTCTAAATTTTGTATCGGCATTGATTTGCACATCTGCCGCTTCAAGCGCATCCAATAAGGTCATGTGTTGGGTAGAAATTCGCAGTTCATTTTCTTCGTCCCCCTCCTCGGCAAAATGGAAAAGGTGTTTATACTTTTGAAGCCATTCATCGGGAATTTCCCCCAGCGTGTCATCACTCAGTTTGACAAAGCGGTTGTTTTTGCGAATTGCCTGCCCAAATTCGCGGAGCGAGAGCAAGGCGTCTCCATATTGAATATTGGCATTGATGCCAAACCAATCAATACCACTCGAAATTTGTAAGCTCATCTTTGGCTGATTTCGGTTTACTTTGACTGATTTAATGTTTTCTTCACCAAAAATCGCGAACCCATCACTTGCCAGGCGATTGATATGAGATAGCAAAAAGTCGAGTACGCTAATTCTGCTCCGCAATTGAAATTGATGAGGCGATTGGGATGCAGTTGGGCGTTTTAAGCCATTTTGTGCATTGGGTAAAGCATCCGCAATTTCAAACTCAGCTTGCAAATCGCGTTCCCCTTCTATAATTGTCAATGGATCTTCCGGGGTGGAAAGTGCAAATGTCTCCAAACTTGCCGGGTGATAAGGTAAAACGAGTGTGCCGTAGCCAAAGTGTAGCTCAACCCATAAATTTCCCTCCGATTCTACTAAATGCAAACGCTTTTGCGGTTCTTGTTTGGGCATTTTTGTGATTTGCAAAACAGGTCCAGCAAGTTTGAATTTTTCAGCAAGGGTGGGGAAGTAATTTTGTAAAAAGTTTGCTTCAAATTCGGCAGGTATTTCAATTTCAGGCAGATTATGTAATTCAAAGATTAACGTTTTCGGGATATTTGGCGAAAACTTAAAAGCCTGATACTGATAAAAAAACCAATTACTTTTTTCTGAATTAATATTCAACTCGGAAATAGGGCAATGGGGTTGATTCGGCAATGAAAAAACTGGAGAAATCACTAATTTCCCATCACGCCGTTCCAAGAAGATCTGAGCAATGGCATAATCTTTTAAAATTTTGAGCAGATGCAAACTTCCGCCGGATTCTTTTTGTAAGATAATGGCTTCTGGAATGTTTAACAAATAATTTAAATTCGTCATGGATACTTTTTCGTAATCCCATGCGCTTGAGCGAATCATCGCCAATAAATTGCCCAACTGCACAATTTCTGGAGTAGAAGCAAGCGATTTTTCGTACTCTTTTTCCCCCCGCCATTCGGATAAAGCATGAAATTTTAGTTCTTGTTCATTTATCAAATACTGTGCTAATGTTTCTCCAACCAATTCATCCCCTGCGTCATTGACCGGTAAATCGGCGCTAGAGTAGGATAATGAATACGGTACTAATGCTGTTGTATGGTGGAGATCCAGAACAAAAATGGGAATATAGCCTTTGGCTGTATTCCGCGTGCGTTTGATGGCTTTGCTGGTGTTTAAGCGAATTAAAGAACCAGCTCTTTGGTGAAAATTGTATTCTGGAGATTTCTCCAGATAACGCAAGTATCTTTCTGCCGTAATGATTTGGTGTACACAAGCGTTTTGTTTACAAGAACAAGTGAATTTGAATTCGCCACTTTCTGGTAAGTACTCAATCGTAGTGGTATGCTCAACATCTTTCTTTAGCTTAAATTGCATTTGGTAAAGGTAGATACCTTCGGCTAGTACCGTGAGTTCCCCTTGAGCACGGTATTTTTCTAGCTCTAAGCGAACTTTAAAGGAGAGATACCAAATCCAACCCTGAACCAATAGGCTCAGTTTTTCTGAGTCAGGGAATTGTGCGGATGCTTTGCTTATATTCATAGTTGTTAACGGAATTCGGAAGTTTTTTCCCCATTGATTATCGTTAGGGAAGTTTTTCTGCCAGCGGAGAGTGCGTAAACGTAAAAACTACCACCCACCACCAATCCCACCACCCACTTTGCCCAAACTGGAATGCTGTCATTGGGCGAGATGTTACTTTCTATGATACCAGCCAGCAGAAGCAAGGGAATCACCATCAATACCAACTGGAAGGCTTGTCGCGCGGCAATTTGCAAGGCAGTCACGCGGCTATAGAAGCCCGGTCGCAATAGCGCCCAACCGAGCATCAGCCCGGATTGTCCCGCCAAAAATATCATGGTCAACTCTAATACGCCGTGCCCGATTACAAACTCCCATAGTTTCCACCCCAGCCCATAGACAGCGGTATAACCGGTCAGCACTCCTAATAGTAGTCCGTTCAGTACCAGCATGTAAGCAGTGAATATCCCAAAGGTTACTCCGCCAGCGAATGCCATTAGACTCACTTGGATATTGTTACTGGCGATAAATGAGCCGGTTTCGGGTCGCTCTTCCAGCGGGATATCTTGCCAGAGTTCTCCGCCCTCCACAATGGGTAGTAGCGATTGCGCTTCTGCTGGGAGCAGATAGTAGGCACTAGCAGGGTAATAATAAGTCACAAAACCTGTTAAAATTGCTGGTATAATGAATAAACAAGCCGAAACCCAAAAATACACGATGTTTTTGCGAAATAATTGCGGGAACCCGTGACTGAAATACTTGATAATTTGTCTAAATTGATTGGGCGGTTGGCGATACAAAACGCCGTGGGCTTGTAGAACAAGCTGGTTGAGATAGGTTGATACCGCTTGCTGGGGAAATTCTCGTTTTGCCAGTGCAAAATCTGATGCAGTATCGCGGTATAGATTTGCCATCTCTTCCAACTGCTGTGCGTTTAAATTCGCCAAATTATGTTGCGCAATTGCCATCAACCTTTCGAGTTGTTTCCAACGCTCACTGCGAGCCTTTAAAAATTCTTCCGTTTTCATAGCACAGGTTAAAGTCAGATGCAAGAAGTTTCAGAGTTTGAGATACAAACCCCCGAGCGAGTCAGTTTGGGTTATGCCCTGGCAGATATTGGCGCACGATTTATGGCGTGTGCGATTGACACTGCAATTATCGGGGTGATTTTACTATTTATCAATGGGTTAGTTTTTGTTCTGATGCTAATCCCATTTGAAAGTGTACTGCTAGATTCTGCCTTTTCTATTTTCATTGGTTTGTTGATTTTGCTTCAGTTGGCAGTTTTCCTCGGTTATTATATCTTCTTTGAGCAGTTTTGGAATGGGCAAACGCCGGGCAAGTATGTATTAGGATTACGGGTACTCAATCAACAAGGCGTGCCAGTGAGTTTCGCCGAAGTTGTCATCCGCAACCTATTGCGCCTTGCCGATTTTTTGCCCGGCTCCTACACAGTAGGCGTTGTTTCCATGTTGTTCAACCGACAGGGGTTAAGACTAGGAGATTTGGCGGCGGGTACAATGGTGGTATATGACCAGAAAAAAGTAGCGCTTGAACAAGTAAAAAACAGCTTACAAGCCGCCAATGTAGACGCCACCATGCAACAATTTGAGCATGTAGATTTACCGCTGTTAGATACGGCTGGCGAACATGCGGGCATTTGGCATGCCCTACAACTCATTCAAACCCCACAATCTGGCTGGCTAAATCGCAATGGTGTGATTAAGCATTTGTACCAACAAATTTTGTCAGCAACTCAATTTTCCGAAGAATATTGGATGAGTGAGAACAAAGCAAACTTTCTCCGGCAAGTCTATCTTTATAATCTTGTACATAAGGAGCAAGAGCGTATTTTCTGAATGGGAAAGTAAGTGTATAATTGATATTAGATGGAAAACAGGTTTATTTAGGAAGTGAGTGCGAATGATTATTAATGGAAACTGATTCAACATGGCTAAAATTCTTGTCATTGACGACGATATTGATGTACGACAAATTTTGCAGGTGATGCTAAAACGCGGTGGACACGAAGTTTCCTTGGCGCAAGGCGGGCTGAGTGGCGTAGAAATGGCGAGCAGTCAGGTTTACGACTTGGTTATTACCGATGTAATGATGCCAGACATGGATGGCTACGAAGTTACCAAGCGACTGCGCACCCACGCCAATACCAAAGACCAGTTGATACTCATCCTGACAGCACGTGCCCAACCAGCAGATTATCAAGCGGCAATGGCGGCAGGCGCAGATGCCTACCTTTCCAAACCGGTCACCCATGATATGCTCAATATGCGTGTGGCAGAACTTCTGCGCATTAAGGATATTCGCCAAAACCAACCGCCCAATGGACTCCGTACCCCACTCAGCGTTTCACAGCCCTTACGCCCAGCGACAACCGGAAGTTTGTCAGACAAACCTAGCAATGCCGCCAGTGCGACTCCGAGCGCAATAGAACCTGCCCGCACCGCAGAACCCAAGCCGACTAGCTCTGCTCAACCATCCACCCATCCAGAAGCAACTGTCAAAGAGTTGGAACAGCGCGGAGTTGGCAAAAGCCCAGAACCCCCGGTGGTTCCTGCCGCCCCTAACCTAGCAGAAATTGCCCAAACACTCAAATTTGTCACTTGCCTGAGCTTGCGTGGTGGAGTGGGGACGACTACCCTGGCGGTCAACACTGCTCTGCAATTGGTAAAAGCTCGCAAGAAGGTTTGCTTGTTGGATTTGTCGCCCAATGTTGGGCATGTGGCGCTCCAACTTGGGCTTAAACCAGACCCAACTTGGCAAGAAATGGCGCCGGAGCCCGACCCGCGCTACGTTGGCAAATTATTGCTAAAACATACCAGTGGACTGTTTGTGCTTGCCGCCCCCACCAAACCCTTGCAACGCACGTTGCACATCAATGCTTTTACACACTTGTGCAAAGTTTTGAGCGGTTTTTTCCACTATGTCGTGATAGATGGTCTTACTTGGCCCAGTGAATTAACCAGCGAGATTGTGCGTAATTCCAAGCAAATTCTCTTGCCGCTATCGCCAGAAATTGGTGCGGTTCACACGCTAAAACACGTCTTGCGTTACTTTGCTGGCACACAACTGAACTGCACGCCACAGGTTGTCCTAAACCAAATTCAGCCGAATCAAACCTTGCCCACTGCGGCAATTGAAAAGGCACTCGGGCAGACTCTTGCCGCTAGCTTGCCATACGAGCCTGAGCAGTACCAAGCCTTGCTACACGGAAAACCCCTGAGTCTCTCTCAACCGCAGAGCGCCTTCGTGCAAGCCTTGCAAACCTTTACCCAAAACTGGTAGGCTGTGCTCGGCATGGGGCAGGCAACTTTCATGCGTGCTGAAGATAATCTGGGGAGAACCCCATGCACACTTTTATCCCATGCCCAATCAATTTTTCGCTATGGGATTAGCCAGAAGCGCTCGCACAACCCATACCCGTCATACAATCGCGCGTGTTGATAAATTTCATCGAGCAGGTGGGTAGAATCACGCCAAAATGAGCCGAACTGTGAGACATAGTCGCTCATTGCGAGCGCTTTGGCTTGTAAATCGGCAGGTGTGAGCATTTCAAACTCCATTTGCCAACCGCTGACACGTCTTTGCCATTCAGCACGCGCTTGCCAAATATCACTCTGACGGGCTAGGCTAGCATAGGGAAAATCTTCATAATAACGAAATTTTAGCCCACTTTGCGCTTGCCATAAACGAGCGGCGTGAAAAACACGTTGGTGGTCTACATGGTTGCCGATGGCTAGCGGTGAATAAATGCAAGTTTCGCTAGTTATGCCGTCAAGCGCCTGCCAGTCCACAACCAACTTCCCCAATTGAGCTAGTTCAGCACTGGCTACTTCCCCAAAAATAGATTCACGGCTGGGGTAGAGCCACCTGCCGTCTTCAGCCCGCCGATAAATGCAATCCAATTCCGCAAAATAACCCATTTCAGCCCCGAGTCGTTGAAGCGCCATCTGGTCTTCGGCACGCCGGCTGGCAATGATATTGGCAATGGCTACGCCCGCCGATTGTTCCCAACGGGAGTGAAGCAATTGCGCAAATTCTGACAACGGCGACTGTGGCGCTTCTCCCGCACAAATCGTAACTACCCGCACGCGTTCACCCCGCTGACATTGGCGGTAAATACTGGCTCCACAAGAGTACACCGCATCGTCAAGGTGGGGCGACAGATAAAGGTGATGGATGGGATTTGCTGTCATGTTAGTCTTGCATGGCAGATTGGACGGTTGCACAGGCAGGGCATTGCCCGTTGGGGCGAATCATCGCGTAACCGGCTTGCGGGTCGTCTGTCCAAACCGTGGAGTCTACATTCCAAATGAAGAGCATTTGCACTTTGCCTTGTTGCCGCGAAAGTAGGACCGCTTCACCCAAATACTCCGCTTGCTGGGCAACCGTTAAGTTAATGCCGCCGACAAACGGTAAACCGCGCCAGCTAAAACCTTGCGGTAAGTAGCCCCACTCTTCGCCGCTTAAAAAGCCCAGTTCTGTAAAACACAAAGGACGCTTCCCTTCAATGGTTTGCCAATAAGTATCAACCAAAGTTTGGTAGTAGCGCCCATGATGGTCAACTGCACGCGGGTCGCCATCGGTGCGGAGCGGGCTAACCAGTCCTTCGTTATAGTGTACGCCTACACAATCGGTATAATCAAGCCCACCTGCCGCCACAAACTGTTGCAAGAAAGGTAGGTCATCACAGCCGGATGGTGTACAGCCATTAAAGAAGCCCGTAGGCGCTAACCCACCGGAAATGACATAAGTTTCTGGGCTGTGGGTTTTGATGGTGCTATAGGCGATGCGTAGCAATTGCAGATAGTTTTCTACCCCCACCCGTCCTTCCTGCCACTCGCGGGGCAAGTTCGGCTCGTTCCAGATTTCGATTGCATCTGCGCCAAACCCGCCAAGCATAGCGACAAAGGTGGCATAGTAGGCAAAGGTATCGGTACGCGTATCCCAGGGTAAGCCTTTGACACTTAACAGCACTTTAAAGCCCTTGGCGTGAGCATTTTCAATGAAGAAAACAAAATCAGCCGGGTTTGCACCCGGATGCCAAATAATCTGGTGTTTGACCCAGCCCATTTGCATATCCTTCATCACGTTAACCGTATTCTCCCCAAATGCGCCCACTTGCCCACCCAATTGGAAGTTGGTTTGTCCATTCCATGCCTCCGCCTTGACATCTGGGGAAACAGGCATTGGGGTGGGGTGCGGAAGTTTAGCTATCGGGTAGGCTTGGTCTATCACTTGGCGGAGCAAACCGCAGGCGGGACAGTCGCCACTGGGGCGAATGAGCGCAAACCCAGCTTGGGGGTCGGTGTCATAGCGTTCATAGTCCAAATTGTAGAGAATCGCTAAGCGCACATTTGGCTGATAGAGCAAAAATTCAATCGATTCGGCAATCAACAATTTTTGTTTTTCCACTGGCAAACCACTTGCGCCTGCCCATTGAAATTCGGCGGGCACCTGCCCCCATTCTTCCCCGCTGAGATAGCCCAACTCGGTTAAGCAGAGCGACTTGCTCCCAACCACATNNCACATTCATATAAGCCTGTAGTAAAGTGGGTAGATAATAAAAATGCGGATGTGGCTCCGGGCGTGGGTCGCCGCTGGTCTGGCTGGGGCTGACTAAGCTGGAAATTGAGCGTATCCCGACACAGTCTACGCTCTCCAATGCACCATTTTGTTGTAATTGTTGCAGGTAAATTAAGTCGTCACAGCCGTTCCCGTCACAGTTCGTTTGCTCAGCACTCGGGAGTAAAGCCGCGCTGATGAGCAGGGGCGACTTGCCGCTGGTATTGATTTCTCGGCGGGCAACCTTGAGCAAGTCACGATACAGGTCGGCACTTATTTTGCCTTCCATCCAACCAAACTTGCTATTGGGGGTATCACCCACTTGGATGGCATCCACCCCGTGATAAGCCAGTGCGCCAATAAACCAGCCCAACTCTTGAAGATAACTGGCAGAGTCGAGCTCAGTGGGCAGGTGGATTGTGTACATTAATTTTAAACCACGTTGATGGGCTTCTTCTATTGCGCCGCTAAAATTTTCGGCGGGTAGTCCGGGTTGCCAGAAAATCAATTGTTTCGACCACTGCATCCGTGCTCGTCTAACAGCAGTGACAGATGCGCCATTGTATTGATAAATTTGTGCGCCATATTCAAAATTTGCATTGGGGTTTATGCTTCCAGCAGGCACAACCGTGGGCACAAACAATGGCGAACTCTCGGTACTTTTGGGCTCGGTTGGCAAGGGCGTAGCACTTGCCTGTGGGGCATTGGTAGCAGTCGCAAAGGCAGTTTCGCTGGGAGTTTCAATTGGTGGCATACTAGCAGTGGGGAGAATCACAACTGTAGTGGTTGGGGCAATGCTAGGGGCTTCTGCTTGTGTCGGGCGGGTGGTGACCGTTGGCTCGGCTGTAATCGGCTGGCAGGCAGAAAGCAACCCGCTCCCCAAAATGGCAAGCGTAAATATAGTTGCAGGCAAAGGGCGTGAAGAGAAAGCGTTCATAGTTTTAGGAATCGGTGACGACCTATAGCCAAATCAGAAATTTGGTCTTAATATTTGGCAATTATAAAAAGTGTCCCTATTCTCTTGAGAAAAGGAACCATTGGATATTTGGTGCGGCTCAGACCAGCTAAATATCCAATGTGTTTCTATATGAAATAGGAATCAGAAATATACCACGTACAAATGAAAGAACGATGAGTTTTGAGTGGAATGGGCATGAAATGCATCTTTTGGGTTTCAGTGCTATGTTCGGCACGTCGCTAGCACATCTTTAAAATAATCAATCTGTTTGTTGGCAATGAATAGCTGAGTTCTTTCCAAAAGGCAAAACCGTAATTTCCATCCGTGTTGAATATAGAACACCCCAGAATATACAGAATACGCACAGCACCGAAGCGAATGGAAAGTTTTGGGTTATAATAATTATTCACGCAAATTACAGTGATATTTGGCACGGACTATCTTCGGCACACCTGTCCAATATCGGTGATGCGTTAGGCAAAACACGTTGCACAAACCACCCATTTACCTACCCACATTCCCATTCCCTGCTTATGTCCATTCGAATCATGCTAGTTGATGACCATGAAGTTGTGCGGTTAGGACTGCGCACACTGTTGCAACGCCAACCCCACTACCAAATTGTTGCCGAAGCCGCATCGGAATCCGAAGCGGTACGTAAAGCCATTCAACACCGCCCACAAGTGGTGCTGATGGATATTCGGCTAGGAGGGGGCAACGGGATTGTAGCAACCGAGCAAATCTTGGCAGAACTACCCGACACCAAAATCATTATGCTCACTTCTTACGCAGAAGATGAAGTGCTGTTCTCCGCCATTCGTGCCGGAGCAGTCGGCTACGTTCTAAAGCAAGTCGGCAGTGGCGATTTAATCAATGCCATTGAAGCCGCCGCCCGTGGCGAAGCCCTGTTGGACCCCGCCCTTACCCAGCGCATTTTTGCCCAAGTTCGCCGTTCAATGGCACAGGAAGAATCTACTGCATTTAAGGATTTGACTCAGCAAGAGTTGCAAGTGCTGGGTCACATTGCCGAAGGGCAAACCAACCGCCAAATAGCCCTAGCCTTGCACCTGAGTGAAGGCACAGTGCGCAACTACGTCTCTAGCTTGCTTTCCAAATTGCAAGTAGCTAATCGCGCCGAAGCCGCCGCCTTTGCCATTCGCCACCATATCAAAGACCATTTAGACTAATTTCACCCCAATGTATGAACTCATCGAAACCCTGCAAATATGGCAGGCGAGCCATTTGCGCATTGCAATGGCAACCGTTGTGCAAACTTGGGGGAGTTCGCCGCGTGCGGTCGGGAGCAAAATGCTGGTCAATCCAGACGGCGCATTCAGCGGCTCCGTCAGTGGTGGGTGTGTAGAAAATGCCGTCATCGAAACGGCATTAACCGTGCTGGAAGATCATCAGCCACAATTGCTCCATTTTGGCGTGGCAGATGAAAGTGCTTGGGAAGTGGGGCTGGCTTGTGGCGGGCAGATTCGCGTGCTGGTGCAGGTTTTGCCAGCCGACATTGCGCAAGACATACTGGCGGCACTCCGCCAACGCCAAGCGTTTGCTTTGCTTTCTTCGCTTTCCCCCAACCTAGCAGAGTCGCCCATCTTTCTCCCCATTCCAACTACCACACCATCAGCCCAGTTTTCTCCGTCCGTTTGGCAGGCACTGACTGCCCCTTCCGTTTCTGCCGTGCATGACAATGACTTGGTAGATGTGGTATTGCCCCCAACGCGCCTATTGGTGGTGGGTGGTGGACACATCTCCATCGCACTCATCCGCCTTGCCAACATACTTGGTTTTGAAACAATCCTAATAGACCCACGCCGAGCCTTCGCCAACCGTGACCGGTTTCCCCATGCCAGCCAAATTATCAATGATTGGCCCGACCATGCACTGGCAGATTTACACGTGGACTCTAGCACAGCCATTGCCGCCCTTACCCACGACCCCAAAATTGATGACCCGGGATTGAAAGTGGCATTGCAAAGCGCCGCCTTTTATGTAGGGGCATTGGGTAGCACCAAAACTCAAGTGGCGCGGCGCGAGCGTTTGTTCGCTGAAGGATTACCGCCTGCACAATTAGACCGTTTACATGCACCCATCGGCTTAAATTTGGGTGGTCGGTCAGCCGAAGAAATTGCTTTGGCGGTCCTGGCAGAGATTGTGGCGGTTCGCAATAAAAAGATTGTGTAATTTGCTTAGAGTTTGATAAGTTTTGCACAAAGAAAATCTAAAATTAAGGAGTAAAATGTAATTGGCAATACAATGATATTGCACATGTTTGAATTTTGCCGATTTTTTCCAGTAAGAAAAAACGCAGTTTAATCTTGGTGTGGTTTGAGCGTGTCAAAAATGAACCTGCCAGGATGTTAAGGTACATGTCTAAGTGTTCAATTTTTCGCGCTCGAACATTTCTGCACCCTAAAAAATCTACACTCCCTTTTCCAAAAAGAGAATAATTGTTGTTTAGGCGGGTATGTCGCATTACTCACCTGAAAATACAATTTAAGTACTTGCTTTTACATGGTGTGAAGCGGGTTATTTTGCACGGAAAAAATCGGAGTAATTTCCATCTTTGGCACACGTGGAAATTGCGTAAATTTGAACCGTGCCACACGTCAATTATTAAAGATCATGGCTACTACAGAAGGAACGTTCTCTCAATTTAAGAAAATTATTATTGGCAAACCGCTGGAAACAGCCGCCGCCCCCCACCAAGCGATTGGAAAAATCCCCGGTTTGGCGGTTTTTGCATCGGATGCGCTTTCTTCGGTAGCATACGCCACCGAAGAAATCTTAGTTATTTTAGCATTGGCAGGCAGTGCATTTTTTGGCTTATCGCTCCCCATTGCGCTGGGTATTTGTATTTTGCTGGTGGTAGTGACCATCTCTTACCGCCAAACAATTTTTGCTTATCCGGGCGGTGGTGGTGCTTACATTGTGGCACGCGACAATTTGGGTGAATTAGCCGCCCAAACTGCGGGTGCGGCACTGATGATGGACTATATTTTGACCGTTGCTGTCAGTATTTCTTCCGGCGTAGCACAAATTGCCTCCGGTTTACACGCGCTTGGTTACGATTGGCTGAACGATCCGTGGGCAAAGGTCGGATTGGCAGTTGGCTTGGTGATTTTTATGACCGTGATTAACTTACGCGGCGTCAAAGAGTCTGCCACAGCATTTGCTATTCCCACTTACTTTTTCCTGTTCTCTATCTTGCTCACCCTTGCCATTGGCTTTTTTCAGTATTTCACTGGCAATTTAAAAACAGTGGAATTGTTGACCGAAGTACATGCTCAGGAAACCCTACAAGCCATGACGGTTTTTCTCTTCCTAAGGGCATTTAGTAGCGGTTGCGCCGCACTAACTGGGGTGGAAGCAATTTCCAATGGCATTACAGCTTTCAAAGAACCCCGCTCAAGGAATGCCGCAACCACGATGCTGTGGATGAGTTCAATTCTGATGGTTTTGTTCTTAGGCATTACCTTTTTGGCAAACCAAATTGGCGCAACACCGGTTCACGGCGGCGAAACCATCATCAGCCAACTGGCACGCACTATTTATGGTGCTGGCAACCCGTTGTATTATGTGTTGTTGGTTGCTACGATGGCAATTTTGATTATGGCGGCAAACACTGCCTATGCCGATTTCCCGCGCTTGGCGGCTTTGCACGCGGGAGACGGCTTTTTGCCGCGCCAGTTGACCATCCAGGGTAGCCGATTGGTGTTTAGTACTGGCATTGTTACTCTTGCCGTTGTTGCGTCTGCACTCATTGTCTTTTTCCGTGCATCTGTCAGCGGGTTGATTCCCCTGTATGCAATCGGCGTGTTTCTTAGTTTCACCGTTTCGCAATGGGGTATGGTAGTCCGTTGGCACAAAATTGGCAAGCTCAAGCCCGGCGAAGCAGTGCAAGAACAAGGTTCAGTGCTAACTTATGACCCACAGTGGCGTTGGAAACAAGTGGTAAACGCATTGGGTGGATTAATGACTTTTGTGGTGATGCTTGTATTTGCAATTACTAAATTTAAAGACGGCGCCTGGTTCATTTTAATTTTGATACCAACTTTGGTGATTATTTATTTTCAAATTCATCACCATTACAAAGATGTTGCCAAACGCCTGAGTATTGCTGGGCAAGACAAACCGATTCGCCCACGCCCCATCCGCACCATTGTTTTGATCAACAGCCTGCACGCCGCCGCTATTCGCGCAATTAATCTTGCCAGCTCTAAACGGGGCGGTGATTGGGTGCCGGTCCACATCAGCATTGACGAAAAGCAAACTCAAAAACTGCGCGAAAAATGGCGTGAACGTATTCCTAATAAAGAGTTAGTTGTTTTGGAATCACCTTATCGCAGTGTCGCAACACCCATTCGAGAGTATATCAGCAAAATCCGCGAGGAAAATCCAGAGGCTTATATTGATGTGATTGTGGGTTCTTTGCGAATGGGTAGTTTTTGGGAACAAGCCTTGCACACCAATACCACCAATGTTTTGCTGGCGGCATTGAGTGATACAGAAGGAGTGGCAATTACCATCATCAATTACCACTTGGACGATGCGCACGACAACAGCCCAGAAAAGCACCCACTAGCCGGTGATTAAACCACCTTCCAAGTAGATAGCTCTCCAACCGCATCACGGTAAAAACAAAAACCCTTCCGGCAATTTCTTACAGCGGAAGGGTTTTTGATTCCTTAGCCAGCGTGTGCTTTAGCGTTTGTTGCGAGCGGCGGCACGGGATACGATTTCTTCACGCAATGTCACCAATTCCGGGAAGTCGTAGAAGAACAAAACCTTTTGGTCGGCGATGGTTTTGCCATTACCACGTGGTTTGGGGCTAAAAACAAACTGGGTAAAACTTTCGGCAATATCTTCTGCCGGGTTGGTAGCGGCATAGTCGGTCACAAATTCATCGGCATATTTTTGGTAAAGTTCGTCTAGTTGTGCGTAATACTCATCTTCGTCTTCGAGATAGTCTAGCTCTACCCACTCGTCATACTTATCGCTCCAAAAAGCAGTGAAAAACAAGTTGATGTAACTGTCCTTTTTGGCACACCCTTCACCGGTAAAGTAACGTGGGCAGGCAGATACGCGCTGATTGTATAAGTCTTCATCGGTCGGATTGAAAAAAATGTCGGTATCCATTGGCACTTGCCGATTGTTAAGCGTGAGAACATGGGCAAATTCGTGAACCAAGGTGTAGGTTAGCTCTTTCATATCTGCCTGCGCATCCAGTATATCCACATTGATTATCCACTTTTTGGGGTCATCTGTGTCCGGTTCAACCGAAGCCAACACTTCGCCTTCTCCATCGGATACCGCCTGAAAGCGGATCAAATCCCGGCGTTGCTCGGCGGGGATGAGCTTGGCAAAGTAAGCCCAAACTTCGCGGTGGTAGGCATGGTCTGCCTGCAAGTTGGCGAGTGTTTCATCCAAGCTGTTGGGGTCTGCCACGTCTGCTGGAGCCTTTAGGCGAGTGCCATCAATTTCGTAGGTGGTTAAAATCTGGTCGCCCCCTTCTTCCAAGTCGCTCTCCTTAAAATCTTCTTTGCCGCTCAGATAATCATCCAAAATAGGGTCTAATTCGGTGAAAACCGCATTTTCCCAGCACACATCATCTTCCAAATCGCAGTCAATCTCTTCATAGCACACCCCTTCTTGCGGGTCATACACTTCACCGGGTAGGCAGTCGCTTTCATCTTCCCACCAAACTTCTTCATCACCAGCAGGGGCGGAGTCTTCGGCAGGGTAGCACAACCCATCTGTTTCGTCATACACTTCATTGGGCGCACAAGTTTCTTGCCCATTGCTAGAAACTTCTTCATCTAGCCAGCTACAGGCAAGCAGGGCAGAACAAAGAAAAAATAAAACGAGTAAGGGGAATTTAAATGATTTCATGGGAGTGATTTCTGGGTTGAAAGGACCTACACGTGGCACGCGTGTCACATATAGATTCGACAGGGATGCAAACTGCGCCCGCGTCAAATATAACTATAAACGAGTTTGGGCGAAACTGCAATTAATGCGTAAATTTTGCTGGAAAGGCGACTATAATTACCATTTATCCTTAGCACGGATAACGTTGAGCTTATTCTGTATTCGATACGGGTTATCTCAAAAAAAAAGGCAATGCGATATTCGGCGTGCCTGTCAAAAGCACGTGTTTGTCAGTGCTTGGCAACACAGAATCGATACTAAGCACGGTCACAGATTGCAGATT
>DKKK01000165.1:29209-30795 GCA_002455215.1 Anaerolineales bacterium UBA6668
CTTCGGTCGAAATGACCCCAAAAATCAGACCCGCTCAAGTGATGGGCGATGTCAAGAAAAAGTGCAATTTCTACCCGTACCGGGTAGATCAGAAAAGGTTCTCCATGTTAGCAACCACCCTTCCCAATTGTATTTTACGTCCGTGGCAAAAAAATGACGTCGCCAGTTTGGTTAGCCATGCCAACAATCACAAGGTTTGGCGCAACCTAACCGACAACTTTCCGCACCCTTACACCCAAGCCAATGCACAATTTTGGGTTCAATATGCCAGCCAGCCCATTGGAAAAAGCCTACATTTGGCTATTGTGGTGGACGGGCAGGCAGTTGGTGGCATTGGAGTGGATGGGCAGGCAGGCATTTACCAAAAGACAGGCCTGTTTGGCTATTGGTTGGGTGAACGCTATTGGGGGCAAGGCATAGCAACCAGTGCCGCCCGTGCTTTAGTGCTACACTTGGCTCAAATCAACTGGTTTGTTCGTCTGGAAGCCAACGTGTTTGCATGGAATCCGGCATCTATGCGCGTTTTGCAAAAGGCGGGTTTTCGGCAAGTGGGATGCCAGCGTCAAAGTGTGTTTAAGGATAATGCTTTAACCGATAGCGTTTTATTTGAGTATTTATTTGGAGAAATAACCGCATGACTCGCACAAACATTTCATCGGGCACTGTTTGGGAAGAATTGGTGGGCTACTCGCGGGCGGTGCGCGTGGGGAATTGGGTGGAAGTAGCGGGTACAACAGCAGTGGACGCGGATGGGCAGGTGGTGGGGCTAGGCTCTGCCGCCGCCCAAACAGAATTCATTCTGCAAAAAATCGAGTTCGCCTTGCAACAAGCCGGTGCTCATCTGCAAGATGTTATTCGCACCCGTATCTTTGTCACCAACATTGCCGATTGGGAAGCGATTGGGCGGGTACATGGGCAGTTTTTCCGAACTATCAAACCTGCGGCAACGATGGTGGAAGTGCAGGCATTAATTTCTCCCCAGCTCTTGGTGGAGATTGAAGTGACGGCGGTGGTGCCAGATGCGTGATGCGCCATCGCCGGAGAGCGTCTTGCTGGCAATCGCCGCACAACGCCGCG
Source organism: Anaerolineales bacterium UBA6668 (assembly GCA_002455215.1). Lineage (GTDB taxonomy): Bacteria > Chloroflexota > Anaerolineae > Anaerolineales > UBA6668 > UBA6668. The sequence goes on from DKKK01000165.1 coordinate 30,287, forward strand.
CAGGTCAGCACGACTCTGCCCGTCAAGCATTGGTCGAACTGGCAAGTGCTTACCCCAATCACCCGGCGGTAAACTATGCCACAGCCTGTGTACATGATTATTTGGGTTTGGAACGTCAAGCCATCCCGTTCTATGTAGCCGCCATTGCCAATGGGTTGGCAGGGGACGATTTGCGCGGGGCATATTTGGGGCTGGGAAGTACCTATCGCACGTTGGGTATGTACGCGCAAGCGTATGAAACCCTGCAAGCCGGGCTGGAGCATTTCCCTGATGCGCCTGAACTCCAAGTATTTTTGGCAATGGCACTGTACAACCAACGTGAACACATCTCTGCCATGCAAATCATCCTGCACTTGCTGGCAGAAACCAGCACCGCGCCAGGCATTCGCCAGTATGCCCGCGCAATCCATTTTTACGCAGATCACTTGGATACCGTGTGGGAATAAGCAGTTGAGCATAAGTAACGGGTGCGGTTCAGTTTTTCGGAGAATGCGAATCGATACGCGGCA
>DKKK01000089.1:0-15848 GCA_002455215.1 Anaerolineales bacterium UBA6668
AAGCAATCCGAAGTGATTAGCGTAGACCAAGAAAATGTCGTGGAAGCACTCATTGACTCTGGTTACTATGCCGCCAGCGACTTCACCGGTTTGCCATAGGTATTCAAATGCTCGGCGAAAGACCACTCGCATGAGCTCAATTGCGTGGGACTGTACTAAAGTACAGTCCCACGCATCTCCGTTTATNNCAAATCAACATTCGTTCCCCGCAGGAGGCAAGTATGACCACACCCATCCTCGAAATGAAAAATATTGTAAAGGAGTTTCCCGGTGTGAAGGCACTCAAAGATGTGAGTTTCCGGGTAGCTACCGGAGAAATTCACTGTCTTGTGGGTGAAAATGGCGCAGGAAAATCTACACTGATGAAGGTGTTGAGTGGTGTCTATCCGCACGGCACTTATAGTGGTGACATTCTACTGAATGGTGCTGTACAAAAATATAACAGTATCAGTGATAGCGAAAAAGCAGGAATTGCAATTATTTATCAAGAGCTAGCATTAGTTCCTGAAATGACCGTATATGAAAATATTTTTTTGGGGCACGAAATTCGAAGCGGTGCTTTTGTAAATTGGAATGAAACGATCAAACAAGCCAGCGTGATGCTCAAAAAAGTTCGTTTGTCTGTCAATCCTTCAGCCAAGGTAGGTTCTTTGGGCGTTGGCAAACAACAATTGGTGGAAATTGCCAAAGCCTTGAGCAAAGACGTGAAGTTACTCATCCTAGATGAACCAACCGCCGCCCTCAATGAAGATGACAGCGAGAACCTATTAGATTTACTGCGCGAGTTAAAACAACAAGGTGTGACCTGCATTATGATTTCCCACAAATTAAAGGAAGTCATTGCTATTGCCGATACAGTGACGGTTTTACGCGATGGGCAAACCGTATGCACATTGTCTGCCAAAGCGGGTGAAGTTTCCGAAGGGGTTATCATCAAGCACATGGTCGGACGCGAGATAGACGATATTTACCCCAAACGCCCCAATCAACAATTTGGGGCAGTGGCGCTTGAAACCCGCAACTGGACGGCATACGACCCGGCTCTAGGACGTACCATCCTAAAGGATATTAATATTAACGTCCGCAAAGGGGAGATTGTTGGCTTAGCAGGCTTGATGGGCTCCGGGCGTACCGAATTGGCACACAGTTTGTTTGGCAATCCTGATGAGTATCGCATCAAAGGACAATTATTTATGAATGGGACTCAAGTTCAGTTCCATTCTTCCGATGCCGCAATTGCCGCCGGACTCGCCTATGTAACCGAAGACCGCAAGGGTGATGGTTTAATCCTGATACAAGATGTCAAGCAAAATATCACGCTGGCAAACTTAAAGGGCATTGCACCGAATGGGGTATTGGATGCCAATGCGGAAGTGAAAATCGCCAACGAATATCGCACTTCGCTTAATATCAAAACTCCCACTGTGGAGCAAAAAGTCGGCAAGTTGAGCGGTGGCAATCAGCAAAAANNTGATGAATAAGCTGGTAGAACAAGGCATGAGCATTATTATGATTTCATCGGAACTGCCTGAAGTTCTCGGCATGAGCGACCGTGTGTACGTGGTTTCTGCTGGAAAAATTAGCGGTGAACTGCCGATTGCCGAAGCCACCCAAGAAGCGATTATGGCACTGGCTACAAATTAAGGAGACTATCATGGACAATTTTGCAAAAGATTTGGGAAAGGTTCTAAAGGATAACATTCGTGAATACGGGATGTTTATCGCTTTGTTTGTGATTATGATTATTTTTTCCCTGCTCACCGAAGGGATTTTCATTTCCCCGCGCAATATCAGCAATTTGCTCAACCAAACCGGGTATATTGCAGTTTTGGCAGTTGGTATGACATTGGTGATTGTCATTCGCCAAATTGACCTATCGGTCGGCTTCTTAGCTGGCTTTATTGGAGCGGCTGTCGCAATTTTGCTAACCGGCTGGAAAGTGCCCTTCACCGAATTTGTTTGGAAAGCACCGATTTTCATCGCGATTCCCATCGTGCTGGTACTGGGTACATTGGCAGGACTCGTCACCGCCTTTTTTGTGGCACAGATGAAAATTCCATCCTTTGTGGCGTCTTTGGCTGGCTGGTTGATTTATCGCGGTGCGTTGCTATTGGCAACTGAATCGACTGGCACCATCATTGTCCCCAATGAAGGATTTAATGCAATAGGAAATGGCTTTATTCCCGATTTGCCGTTCACCATCTTCCCGGAGAAACATGCGTTAACTTTGCTGATTGGCGTTCTCGCAGTAGCGTTCTACGTCTATAGCGAACTCAATAGCCGCCGCCAGAAACAAGCCTACAATTTCGAAGTATTGCCGTTCTCAATTTTTATCTTGCAATTGATATTTGTCTCCCTATTGGTTTTAGCCATCACTTGGGTGTTGGCTAGCTATAACGGCATGTCTTGGACCGTAGTGATCATGCTCTTGGTAGTGGGAATTTACCACTTTATCACCACGCAAACAGTGCTGGGGCGGCATATTTATGCAGTCGGTGGCAACCCGGAAGCGGCAGAATTGAGCGGCATCAGCGTCAAAAAGATTATCTATGTCGTTTTTGGCTCAATGGGTTTGCTCTCCGCACTCTCTGGCATTCTCTTCACTTCGCGCTTGCAGTCTGCAACCACCACCGCTGGCACACTCTTTGAGTTAGATGCCATTGCGGCGGCGTATGTCGGCGGTGTATCGGCGGCGGGCGGTGTCGGCAAAGTGACCGGCTCCATCATCGGGGCACTGGTTATGCTCTCCCTGACCAGTGGTATGAACTTGATGGGAGTCGGCATTGCACCCCAGTACATCGTGCGCGGTTTGGTGCTGGTCGCCGCCGTTATCTTTGACGTGATGACCCGTTCAAAGAATCAATAATTTTATCGAACACAAATTGCCAGCAATGCCCATGAGCCCGCTCGTGGGCATTGTCGTTTAATGATAACTGCTCAGGCATAGTGCAACAAACCACTGCTTAGAGTTCCCCATAGAAGTGAGAAACAACCTAAATATAGTACCTAGCAAAATTCAGCGTAATCTCTACTGCCAAAAATCCGTGCTATTGACAGTTTTTTTCTGCAACGTTCATAATCAAATACGCGTGCCACGCCAAAATAATTTAACCCATCATCAATAATTCATAATTTGCAACTCACATCACCTGCAACTGCCACCCAAAAGCGATATACTACTTCTGCTAAAACAATCTGATTATTCTTATCGCTCAGGTGAAACATGAACCAACGTACCCTTTCCATTCTTGTCCTGCTTGGCACACTTGCCACCATCGCCATCAATGCACTTGCCAACCTGCTCCCCATTAACGGGCTTAACACCGGTGAAATCTCCGACCGCTATCCCGTTCTCTTCACTCCAGCGGGTTATGTCTTTTCCATTTGGGGCATCATTTACATCGCACTCATTGGCTTTAGCATTTTCCAATTGCAAGCCAAGCAGATGAACAACCCCTTACTAAAAGCCACCCGCATCCCATATTTACTCAGTTGCCTATTCAATAGCCTGTGGATTTTCGCTTGGCACAATTTGCAAATGGCAATTGCTTGGCTACTCATTGCCGGCGTATTTTTATCCTTAGCCCGCATCTATTGGCAGATTCATCTGCATCGGGGAGGCTTCTCCAATGCAGAACGTTGGTTTGTTGTAATCCCGTTTAGCATTTATTTTGGCTGGTTGACCGTTGCAACAGTTGCCAATACCACCATCTTACTCTATGACTTGCAGTGGAATGGCTTTGGCATTGCCCCGGCAATCTGGTGTATGCTGATACTCTTGGTAGCGACTGGCATTGCGCTCTACACTGCCTATCCTCGCCAAGATGCGGTCTATTTAGGCGTTTTGGTGTGGGCATTTGTTGGCATTGCCGTACAACAATCTGGTAAGACCCCGCTGGTGGTATACAGTGCGACTGCACTGGCAATGGTCATTACCATCTTTGCTGGCTGGTTAAGATTTGGGAAATGGAAATAAACTGACCCAAAACGGGCGCATCTTGGGTGAAATTTGTGCCCCAGGACGGATTCGAACCGCCGACCCAAGCCTTAGGAGTGCCTTGCTCTATCCAATTCTGAGCTACTGGGGCAAATTTAAGTGTATTATACCGAAATTGTAAGTGGGTTGGTAGGGTCTGTTGCGTAAAAACTCAAATCATTGTAAGGTATTCTTACTCGTCATCTTTCAGCGCTGACCACCTGCTGAATTTACGCAGACAAACAACTTGTTATTTTCCACCTTGTCTATGTCCACTTATTTTGGCAAACGTATCCCCCGCAACGAAGACCCCAGATTACTCACCGGTCAAGCCTTATTTGTAGATGATGTGCAACTGCCCGATTTGGCGCATGTTGCTTTCTATCGTAGCCCCTATGCCCACGCTCGCATCCTGAGCATTGATGTAAGTGCCGCATTGGCAAGACCCGGTGTCATCGGTTGTTATACTGCACAAGACTTGGGTGATTACTGGTCGCCCGGACCCTTGCTCGTTTCACCCCCGCCCACCATTGAGCGCAAAATCTTTCATCAGCGCACGCAAGTTCCGCTCGCCAAGGATAAAGTGCGGCATGTCGGTGAGCCGGTGGTGATGGTGGTGGCAGAGAGTCGCTATATTGCCGAAGACGCACTGGACGATATTTGGGTAGATTTTGAACCGCTAGGCGTGGTGGTGGATTTGGAACAAGCCTTGCAAACAGACGCCCCCCTGATTCACGAAGATTTGCCCAGCAACATGGGCGCACAAGTCATTCAGGAAAAGGGCAATTACGAAACCGCTAAAGCACAAGCCGCGGTCATTATCGCGCGGCGCATTGTATATGACCGTGGACCTTCGGTGGCAATGGAAAATCGTGGCGTAGTGGCACAATGGGATTCTCGCACCCAGCGCTTGACGGTATGGGATAGCACACAAGCACCGGTCTTTATTCGGGGTGGGCTGGCGGCAATGCTGGGACTAAGCGAAAGCCAAGTGCGCGTAGTTGCGCCCTTTATTGGCGGCGGCTTTGGACCCAAAATTATGATGTTCTACCCCGAAGAAGTGTTGTTGCCGTGGCTTGCCATTCGGCTCAAACGCCCAGTGAAATGGATAGAAGACCGCCAAGAAAATTTCTACGCCACCACCCAAGAGCGCAGTCAGATTCACCATTGCGAGTTGGCGCTAACACAGGATGGCAAAATTCTAGGGCTAAGGGACGAATTCCTGCACGATGGCGGAGCATACATGCCCTACGGGTTAACAGTGCCACTCAATAGCCAAGCCAACTCATTGGGTGGCTACATCATTCCCAATTACTACAGCGAGTTCAAGGCGGTATTTACAAATCGCACGATTGTTACCCCCTATCGCGGCGCGGGGCGACAACACGGCACCTTCGTCATTGAGCGTTTGCTTGACCATGCGGCAAGGGAACTCGGCATTGATAAGGCAGAAATTCGCCGCCGTAACTTTATCCAACCCGAACAATTCCCCTTCAATAACGAAATTATTTTCCAGGATTTTGCCCCACTGATGTTTGACAGTGGTAACTACGAGCCTGTGCTAGACAAAGCACTGGAAATGATAGAGTATGAGCGCTTTTACCGCGAAATTCAGCCCCAAGCACGGGCAGAAGGGCGCAAACTAGGGCTAGGTGTGGTTTTTTATATTGAAGGAACCGGTATTGGACCCTATGAAGGCGCACGGGTGCAGGTAGAAGCCAGTGGCAAAGTAAGCGTTGCAACCGGTATTGGCACGCAAGGGCAGGGACACTTCACCAGTTTTGCTCAAATTGTGGCAGACCAAGTGGGCGTGCGTCCACAAGATGTGATGATGGTTACGGGTGACACCGACCAATTTCATTGGGGCGCGGGCACTTTTGCCAGTCGTGGCGCAGTGGTGGCTGGCAATGCCATCCATGCCGCCGCCCAAGATGTGCGTCAAAAAATCTTACACCATGCTGGTGAAGTACTGGAAGCCGCCCCTGATGCACTGGAAATTGTAGCAGGACAAGTGCGCGTCCAATCAGACCCTACACGCTCGATTTCTTTGGGTAAATTGGCACAACGCGCCAACCCGATGCGCGGCGCGGTAGAACCCGGCACCGTGCCCGGCTTGGAAAGCACCAATTACTTTGGTCCCCGCTACGGGGCAACCGCCTTTGGCGCACATGCGATGATTGTCGAAGTGGATGAAGCGACCCTGCAATTGAAAATCCACAAATATGTTGTGGTACATGATTGTGGCAAGGTCATTAACCCGCTGATTTTGGACGGGCAAATTCACGGTGGCGTAGCGCAGGGCATTGGCAATGCCTTTTATGAACAACTGCACATGGATGAGAATGGGCAATTGCTCAACGCCAGTTTTATGGATTTTCTCATTCCCACTGCATTGGATGTGCCACATTTGGAAATGGCACACACCGAAACACCCAGCCCACTCAATCCGTTGGGTGTCAAAGGCGCAGGCGAAGCAGGCGCGATTCCGGTGGGTGCGCTCTTTGCCCAAGCGTTAGAAGACGCCTTAGGGCTGGAAATCAACGAAATTCCGATTAGCCCGCAAAAACTATTTGAGTTAACTGCAACTGCTGAAGCGCTAGCGTAGCACAACTGCCCAAACTGACCAACTTAAACGAAAAAGACGCCTGCATCAGCGTCTTTTTTTGTCCCGCTCAGTGGGTAGCGCCTAGCCTAGGCTAGGCTAGGCTAGGCTAAGACAAAGGCGCTCAAGCCCTGCTCCAACACTTCTGCCTGCACCTGCCCGTTGGAAAGTGCCTGCAATGCGCTCTGAAACTCGCTCAAATGTAGGGTAAGTAAACGACAGGTGATGGTGATATCTGCCGCAAAATCTTCACTTAACAAAATAGCTTGTTGTGCCGCCATAAGCAAGCGCACCCGTTCCAGCAAGTTGTATGGAATTGCCAGCATCAAGCTCACGGTGGGGCGCAGTTCGGCTTGCGGGGTGACAGCCAACGTTTGTTGAAGCGCTTCGGTATAAGCACGTACCAGCCCACCCGTGCCCAACTTTGTACCCCCAAAATAGCGCACGACCACTGCCAATATATCACCCAGCCCACTGCCGCGCAAAACGGCTAACATCGGGCGTCCTGCCGTCCCTTTCGGTTCCCCGTCATCGGAACAATGCTCTGTTTTACTGTGGTCGTGCCCAATGATGTAGGCAGGGACATGGTGTGCCGCTGTCGGATGTTGTGCGCGGATAACGGCAATTTGCTCTTTTGCCGCAGTGACCGACTCGCTTGGCTGAACAATGGCAATAAAGCGGGAGTTTACAACCACGAGTTCGGTTTGGCTGGCTTGAGCAGGAATACGCATATCAATCAAAATGCCGCTAGGAGCGGTTTCCTAGCGGCATTGTACACGAATTGGGAAAAATTTGGGAAACTATGCGGCTTGCGGCGCAATTTGCGCTACAGTTTGCGGTGTGGTGATTTGGCGTAACCAGTATGCCACAGCACCCGTACCCAACACAATAACGACCAAGACGAGTACCCAACCGACAACAGGGATAGAGCTGACCAAGATGTAGAGCAAAGCGCCCAATGCCATAGCTAGGTAGTTACCCCACTTGCCGTCAAACACGCTTGGGCGAAGTTGCTTCAAGATGAGAAGCCCGACCCAGTAAGCAACAATCACTTTGGAAACTGTCCAGATAACAAAACCGGTGACAGTGGCGAGAAAACCGAGTGCCGAAAAGCCAATACCCACCACATTCAGATTACCAGCCGTTAGGATACCGAAGACAATCGCCAACAGTATGAGCAATACTACAGTAACAAACGCAAAAATAGGGAAGCCAAACAGCGTGCCTAAACCCCACAAGACAGTTTTCGACATTTGGCTTTGGATAGATTGGCTCCAGCGATTCAGCAATGTCGGGAGTTTCCACAACAAGAAGGCACCAACCAGCACAAGCGCAACAAACTCGCCAACAGCATTGCGTACCGCGCTAAAGAAGGCTTTGCGGGCTTGTTCGGCTACTTGAGCGGCAATTTGTTCTGGAGTCAAGGTTTCAGCGGCTTCTTCAGTTTCTAAGGTGAAATTGACGCCCTTTTCAGGTTTAAAAGTGCTGGGAAGTTGTTCCTGCGTGCTAGAATAATTAAATTCACCACTGACTTTTGCGCCTTCTTTCACGGTCAAACCAGGGTTAATAAAGTCAATACTCGGCATGGTGGGGTTATTGGCAAAGACGGAGCGTAGTATCTGGGCAGTGGAATCACCGGGTTCGGGTGCGCCAACACTCAAATACACGTCTCGCCCAACTTCTCCGGCAAATTCCGTTGCCGCAGTACCGGCATATAAACTGCGCTCAATCTTACCCAGCATTTGCAGTTGATAACCGCCAACAAATAAATTGCGTTGCAGGGTTGCACCTTCTTGCACTTCGATTGCCGCACCGCCGATGAACACGCTTTCGCTCACCTGCGCTTGGGGTCCCACGATAATCTTGGCGGCTCCGGCAAATAGATTACCATTGACAGCGCCATTAATAATAACTTCCGCGCCACTGGTAATTAATGCCCCATTGATTACGCCATTAATGGTAACGGTTTGTGCGCTTGCCAGCACGTCACCATTGACAGTCCCGTTAATTTCTACTGTTTGTCCCGCAATAAATAAATCATCGTCAATCACTTCGTCTGCGGCAATGACTAAATTATCACCCTCGCGAAAATCCGCCGCCAGCACACTGGGCACCGTAAAGGATAATAGCAATAGCGATACAAGAAAGCCGAGAACGAATTTCAGGGAATTTTTTGTGATTTTCATAAGATTACTCCAACGTTTTAAAATTCATATCCCGAAAATTCAGCATTATTTTCTACAAAGAACGGCGCTTTTTCGGGTCAAATAAGAAAAATTTCTTAAAAAACTGTACCAACATTCAATAAAGTTTGTACTTTTAATGACTAGTACGTGTGATTATGCCATTGGGTTGCGTAAATCCCGCAGTTGGTGATGTATTTTTCACTTGGTGAAAAATTTACGATTTTTACTAACGTAAAAAAGGCGCGATACTGAACAGCCGAGTAAAAATGTGATTCTCTCTATTTGACACGGACTGCACACCGAATATAACCCGTGCCGAACACCAAAGATTTCTCTCTCACTTCGCTCATNNCATTCGAAATGACAAAGCCGTTACTTGGTAATGAACTGTTGCGTTCTGGTCAAAAAGCAAAAATCCACAATCTGTGGACGTGCTTACTATAGCTCACAAATTTTTTGCGTAAACGGCAAGAATGCGGTATACTCGGCTCGTCTGGAAATTACACCTTTTTCCCTTCGGCAAAAGCGTAGTTTTTGATTTCGCCGAGCATATATTCACGGCGTTAATTTATTAAAACAGGAACTTAGCTATATGAGCTACAAATCTCAAAAACGTACCCCCCGCCAATACGCAACACCCACTTCATCCTTGTTAGATGTGGCGCCCGTTGAAACCCCCACCAATTCGGATGATCATTTGGCTTATGTGCGCGGCGATCTCATGCGCGTGGGCATTATTGCCACCGTGCTGATTGCGGTATTGGTCGCATTGTCCTTTGTTTTGTAGCAAGGCGGATTAGAGCTTAAACCCACTCGGCACACGCAACCGCTTTTTTAGCCCCAGGCATGCCGCGTGGGGTTTTTCTTTTAAAAATACCCTTCTTCTTTAATTGGATTCGTAATCATGTTAGACCGTATTGCGGGCGTAGAAGCTCGTTTTGAAGAACTAGAACGTTTGATGGCTGACCCGGAAGTGACGTTGGACTATGAAAAGGTAGCACAGTATGCACAAGAACGTCTATCGCTCGAACCATTGATTCAGACCGCCCGTGACTATCGCAAACTTCTCGCCGATTTGGCAGAAGCGCACCTAATGGCAGATGACCCGGAAATGGGTGAACTTGCCGCCGCCGAGATTCCCGAACTGCAAACCCGTCAAGATGAATTGGAAAAACAAATCCGTCACTTGCTATTGCCCCGCGACCCCAACGATGACCGCAATGTCATCATCGAAATTCGGGCTGGCGCTGGCGGAGACGAAGCAGGCATCTTTGCCGCCGATTTATTTCGCCTATACACCCGCTATGCTGATGGACGGCGCTGGAAGTGGAAACTGATCGATGAAAGTGAAACTGGAGTGGGCGGCTTTAAGGAAGTGGTTTTTCAAGTGACGGGGCAAGGCGCTTATTCGCGCTTCAAATTTGAATCGGGCGTGCATCGGGTTCAACGTGTACCCGCCACCGAATCGCAAGGGCGTATTCACACGTCCACTGCCACTGTAGCCGTCATGCCCGAAGTAGATGAAGTCGCCATTGAAATTCCCGACCGCGATGTGCGCATGGAAGTGTACCGTGCGGGTGGCGCAGGTGGGCAAAACGTGCAAAAGAACTCCAACGCAGTGCGCTTAATTCACATCCCCACCGGTTTGGTGGTGCAGTGCCAAGATGAACGCAGTCAACTGCAAAACCGCATGCGTGCCATGAGCGTATTGCGTGCCCGCTTGTATGAGATGGAAATGGAAAAACAGCGCAATGAGCAAGACAGTATGCGCCGCAATCAAGTGGGGAGTGGTGACCGCTCGGAAAAGATCCGTACCTACAATTACCCCCAAAGCCGCATCACCGACCATCGCATTGGCTTGACCGTCCATAACCTGCCCGGCGTAATGAATGGCGACTTAGATGGCATTATTGACGAACTTGCCACCCGTGACGAAGCAGAGCGCTTGGCGATGATAGAAGGCGAATAAGTGCTACCCCCACAAACTACGCACCATTTGTAGGGCAAAATACAGCAGTGCCAGTCCACACAACAAATTCACCATGCGAAATAAGCGCGGTGTCAGCCAGCGCCGCAAATAAGCGACTGCCCCAGCCATTAAGAACGACCACAGCACTGCCCCCAGCATAAACCCGCTAAAAAAGGTTAGGTAGTCTGTCCACAGTGGGGTAGTGGTGTGGGTGGTGAGCATAGACGTGCCCAAGCCCAGCCAAAATACAATATTCATCGGGTTGCCCAGCGCCAAAGCCGCACCGGTGGAAAAATCACTGCGTGCCAAGTGTTTTTCATTCAGGCTCAATTCACCACCGCGCCAAGCATCGCGCAAAGCGCTACCAGCCAAATACATTAGCAAAACAAAGCCCACTACGCCTAGCACGTTTTTGATCATCGGGTTTTGCACCAAAAATGCCATGCCGCTCAATGCCAAAATGCACCACGTGGCATCCCCTATCAGCGACCCGGCTTGCACCAAAAAACCCGCGCGAAAACCATAATGCCCGCCGCGCCGAATGGTTTCGGCGGTGACTACACCGGGGGGCGCACAAAATGCAATCCCTGCTACAATAGCGCTAAGCAAAAGTTGAATCATAATCTCTCAAAGATGAACATTAGGTGTGTAGCAAATCAGGAGCAACCATGAGTGAATTTATTCTGGTGACAGGCGCAAGCGGCAAAACCGGTCGCGCATTGGTGGCGGAACTGGCAAAGCAAGGCGCGGCAGTGCGAGCAGTGGTTCGGCGTGAACAAGCCATCACCGGTGCGAGCGATGTGTGGGTCGGCGATGTAACCCAACCGGAATCTCTGCGTCCAGCATTGCAAGGTTGTGTGGCAGTTTATCACATTTGCCCCAACATGCACCCCGCTGAAGTGCAAATCGGCACAGCAATGATTGCACTGGCACACTCAGCCGGCATTCGGCGCTTTGCCTATCATTCGGTACTGCACCCTTACACCCAAGCCATGCCCCATCACTGGAACAAGTTACTGGTGGAAGAGCAACTGCTGATGAGCGGCTTGGATTTTACCATCCTTCAGCCAACCGCCTACTATCAAAATTTACTAGCCTACTGGACTGCAATGCAAGCGGGTGAATATACCACACCGTATGCCGTACACGCCGCAATCAGTTTGGTGGACTTACGCGATGTGGCACAAGTTGCGGCACGCGTGTAGTTAGAAACCGGTCACAGCGCAGGAAGCTACGCTTTGGTGGGGTGTGAAGCGCTCGACCAGCAAGCGGTTGCCGATTTGGCGGGGCAGGCACTGGGCAAGCAGGTTACTGCTCGCAGTACGGGCATTGCCCAATGGCAGGCGCAAAACACCCACCTGCCCACCTATGCCCGCGACACGTTGGCGGCAATGTTCCAATTCTATGAAGATTTCGGCTTGGCAGGTAACTCACGGGTGTTGACTCACCTGCTGGGGCAAGCGCCACGCACATTGGCAGACTTTTTCGCGGAGTTGGTTTGATGATGGGGTGGGAGTCCTGCTACCCAACCCCGCCTGCGCAGAGTGTTAAAATTTATAGTAAAATCTATTCGTTATGAAAACGCTATCTACACATTTCCGCTCGATTTTTCCGTGTGTCTTATTGGTATGTACCGGGCTGTGGCTAACCGCTTGTGTGCCAATCCCCGAACCAACCCCTACCCCCACGCCTGTGCCACCGAGCGAGACACCCGTGCCGCCCACTGCCACCCCACAAAACACCGCCACACCTGCTCCAACCGATACGCCCACCAAGAAACCGACTCGCACGCCCGTGCCTACCGCCACCCCCTCCCCCAATCTGGTCAACCCCACTTTGGGCGCGTATGGTTTCATCCCCGAAAATACCCCCCCCATTCAGTTACCCGGACCCGCACCGCGCATTAAATTACCGGAAACCACCGTCAATATTTTACTGATGGGTTCTGACCTTGCCCCCGATGGCGAAGCTCGCACCGACACCATTATCATCCTTTCGATAGACAAGGTTACTGGCGGCGTTTTGATGCTTTCCATTCCACGCGACACGTATGTTTACATCCCGCAAAATGTGCAAGGCAACATCAACACTGTCATGGCAAGCACGCGCTACGCCCCCGATGGTCCGATTGCTTTGCTTCAGCAGACTATTTTGTACAATTTTGGTATCCCCACCCACTACTATGCGCGGATTAAGATAGAAGGCTTTGTGGATTTGGTGGATACGCTGGGCGGGGTGGATGTGCCCGTGTCGTGCGAATTTTCAGACCAGATTCTGATTTCACCCACTGCTGACCCCAACAAAAAGGAAAGTTGGAAGGAGTTTTACCAGCCGATAGGTGTGCAACACTTAGATGGTGAAGACGCCATGTGGTACAGCCGCCTGCGCAAAAGCACCGATGACCAAGACCGCTCGCGCCGCCAGCAGGATGTGCTAAAAGCCATTTACTACGCCGCCCGCGAACAAAATATGGTCACGCAACTACCCGCCTTATACGAACAGTACAAAGAACTGGTAGAAACCAACATGACCTTGTGGGATATCGTGCAATTTGCGCCACTGGTAACCAATGTCGAGCCCGACCAAGTGCGTACCTACACCTTGCGAAGCCCGTATATCAACTCTTGGGGTGGTGACGAGAAATTTCCCACTGCCCTTTTGCCCGACTATACCCTACTTTACGATTACCTAAAGGGCATTTTTACCGCTGTGCCGGGCAATCAAGTGAAGGATGCACCATTTGTAGTAGAAATTGTGAATGCGAGTGGCAATGCAGACTGGGGCTTGCTGGCGGCATATACCTTGCGTAGCTATGGCTTGGCGGCAATCTTATCTGAAGAAACTACCAGCCCCTATACCACCACCACTTTGGTAGATTACACGCCTGCCCCACGCGGTACGCCGATTGACCTATTGCTCAAAATTCTAAACTTAAAGTTGGACCAACGAGTGGCTCTACCCGAAGAACCAGCCGCTGTACAGTATAAATTGTATCTGGGTGCAGATTACGACACCTGCCCGTTGACCAATACGACCGGCGTTTACCCGATTACCCGCCCGACCCAAACGCCTATCCCATCACCTACCGCTAGTGAAACGCCGCTAGCTACGCCGACAAAGAAACCGTAATGCCTACTGACTTGCCCCATCATCCCCTGCCCGGTTTGCCAGTAACCGACCTACCAGCAAGCCTTGCCCCACTTCAAGCGGCGGTTTTGCTGTTGAACCCAACGACATCGTTGGCAGTAGCAATTGACCTATGGAAAACCGCTCAGCACAAGCAGGGGCTTTCTCTCAACACCATCAAAAATTATGGGGCAGATGTGCAATTGGTGGCGGAATATTTGGGTGCGGGTCTGCCACTCGCGCAGATTACCACGCAAAACCTGAATGAGTATCTTAACTGGATGCGTTTTAAGCGCGGGCGTGCCTGTTCGGATAAAACAGTTGACCGCCGTATTACTGCGCTCAAATCGTTTTTTCGTTGGGTGACACCCAATGCCAGTTTGCCGCTCGACCCTGCCGAAGCGGTGCTGAATGTCTCAGTGCGCAGTCCTTTACCGCAAATTTTAAATGCTGAACAAATGCAACTGGCGTATGCCGCCGCAGAACGGTTGCACAACGCCCAAAAGAAGCCGGATATTCGTCCGCTGATGTTGTTGCGGCTGGTGCTGGAAAGTGGCTTGCGCAAGGGAGAAGTAGCACGTTTGGAGCGCAATCATCTCGATTTAACCGATGTGGACGAGCCGCACTTCTACGTGCGTTACAAAGATAAGCGCCATCGCCACAAAGAGCGCCGCATTGCCGCATCGCCGGAATTGGTAGAACTCTTCCAAGCATACTTTTTGGAGTACCCAAACCAAGATGTGATTTTTCCGTGGTCGGTGCGCCGTTTAGAGTACCTGCTGAGTGACATTGCAACTGCCGCCGGTTTCGACTTTAATCTCTCATTTGATATGCTTCGCTGGACAAGCGCCGTACTTGATTATGACCGTATGGATGCCCAAGACTTGCGCCGAAAACTCGGTTTGAGCAAAATCCAATGGACAGAAATTAAACGCAAACTGTCACAACTCGCGGCATCTGCCAACTAAAACCTGTATTATGCCAAAACAAGTTCGTGTAAAAGTGCCTGCCTCCACCGCCAATCTTGGACCGGGCTTTGATGTGTTGGGATTGGCATTAGGGATTCACAATACGCTCTCCTTATGGGTAGGGGAAGGGGAGTGCCAACTTGCAGTGGCTGGCGAAGGGGTGGGACGTGTGCCGACCGATGCCAGCAATCTGATTTTTCAGGCAGCTTTTCGCGTGTTCGATAAACTGGGTGAGCCCCGTCCAGTATTGCACGGACGCGCCGAAAATGGCATCCCACTCAGTTCGGGCATGGGGAGTAGCGCCGCCGCCACCGTAAGTGGCTTGGTTGCCGCCAATGCCTTGCTGGGCGCACCGCTCAGCCGCCAAAGCCTGTTGGGGTTGGCGTGTGAACTGGAAGGGCACGCCGATAATGCCGCCGCCGCCTTGTTTGGTGGGCTGACCCTAGTGGCGGAAAGTCCTGCCGGTTTGCACTGCTTACAGAAGGATGTAGCGCCAATGCAGGTGGCAATCGCCCTGCCTGCGACTAAACTAAGCACCCGTGAAGCGCGTAATGCCCTACCCGCGCAAGTTTCCCATAGTGATGCTGTCTTCAATGTTGGCAAAGCGCTGTTTGTGGTGTCGGCTTTACAAACTGCCGATTATGAGATGTTGGCATGGGCAATGCAAGACCGCTTGCACGAACCCTATCGTTTGCGGCTGATGCCGGGCACATCAGCCGCCCGACTTGCCGCGCTCGCCGCTGGCGCTAAGGCAGTCGCTATTTCTGGGGCAGGACCTAGCCTTGCGGCATTTGCCCCTAGTGGGCATTCTGCTATTGCCAATGCCATGCACGCCGCTTTTGGCACGGCTGGCATTCAAAGTCGCACCTTTGTCTTGCCGGTAGACCGGCAAGGCGTGCAAATCAGCATGAGCCTATAACCTACCACTGCTATTTAAGAAAAACGGTAACTGCTCAGCCTGCTTTGGCGCAACCAACAATCTGGCGAGACTGGATGGGTATCAATAACGCTCAAGTGCGGA
>DKKK01000089.1:15961-23619 GCA_002455215.1 Anaerolineales bacterium UBA6668
CTAGCCTGAGCAGTTACGAAAAACGATACTCGACACAAATGAAAATTGCGGGTATTGGTATTCACCTAAAAGCGCCGATGATTGCAAGCGGCAACTATTCTTAAATGCGCAACTGCCAAACCGGTAGGTTTTCGCCTGTGTAACGGAAGTCTAAGGAGCGATAGAGCGCCAGCGAGCTATCGTTGTCAGATTGTGTATTAACACTAAAGGTGTGAATGCCACGACTTATCCAATAGCGAAACATATCAATCGTGAGCGCTCGCCCTAACCCGCGTCCTTGCCAGCCGGGAGCTACTGCCAAACGGGAGAGATGTGCGCCAAAGTCCCATAAATNNATTGGTTAGCTGGTAGCCAATAACCACGCCCCGATGCTCCAAAATGGTGGTATAGCTATCCCCCTTCATACCGAGACTCAGCATTTCCATTGACATAGACCACGGAGTGGCAAAGGCGATCTTGTCAATGTCGGCAATTTGTGCCATGTCGTCTGCGCGTGCCGAGCGCAAACGCACACCATCCGGCAATTTTGGCATGTCAGGCACACTATTTTTGCGGCGAATTAATGATACAACGTGATGAGATTGGGCAAAGCCATTTTGGTTGGCAATGTTATAAAGCCACGGCTCATTGGTTAAGATTGCAATGTGCCGAATATTTTGTGCCAACAGCATTTTTTGGGCTTCGCGCCAAAAAAGATTCACCAAAGCGATGTCATCGCGGTGCCGAATAATCACCAGTCGCCACCAACTGACATCGGGGATATCTGCTGGGCAGGCGAATGCGCCTATCAGTTGGTTAATTCCCCAATGGTTGGTTTCTTCCGCCACCAAAAAAGGCGTATGATTGAACCAGCCAAACGCTCCCCGCCAGTCTAAATGAACATGACGAACCTGGGAATTGCGATATAAGCGTTCAACGCTGTTGCGGTCAGAAGGTTGATAAAGACGAATTCGCATAGATAAAAAAGGACGCACTGGGGTGGGGTGCGTCCTTGTGGTGTATCAGCTTGTGATTTATGCGCGTTGGTCTAGTGGCACATAATCGCGGGTTGCTTGACCCAAATAAATTTGGCGTGGGCGGGCAATCTTTTGGTCTTTGTCGTTGACCAATTCCAGCCACTGCGCCAACCAGCCGGGCGCACGCCCAATGGCAAAGAGCACCGTGAACATNNTAGAAATCCACATTCGGGTACAGTTTGCGCCCAACAAAATATTCATCAGAAAGTGCAATGCGTTCAAGTTCAATGGCAACATCTAACAACGGACTGCCGCCAACTTCTTGCAACACATCATCGGCAATCTTCTTAATAATGCGTGCGCGTGGGTCGTAATTCTTATAAACACGATGACCAAATCCCATTAAACGAAACTCGCCCTTCTTAACTCTTTCAACATAATCTGCTACATTTTTGACATCCTTAATCGCGGCAAGCATTTCAATCACCGCTTGATTTGCGCCGCCATGCGATGGACCATACAAAGCCGATGCCGCGCCAGCCATTGAGACATACGGGTCTGACCCGGCAGAGCCAATGGCACGCATGGTGCTGGTCGAGCAGTTTTGTTCGTGGTCTGCGTGTAGGATGAATAGCACATCTAGGGCTTTGGCAAATACTGGCTTGACCTTGTAGTTACCCTGATACATATAGTCCATCATAAACAACATATTCTCAGCATACTTGAGTGTGTTGTTTGGGAAAATGTAGGGGCGACCAATGCGGTGGCGGTAGGCAAAGGCGGCTACGGTGGGGAGCTTGCCCATAATGCGCCAAATCTGCTTTTCACGGTTGGCGGAGTCGCTGATATTTTTGGCTTCTGGGTGCAAGGTGGACATTGCCGCCAATGTACTGATGAGTATGCCCATCGGGTGTGCATCGTAACGATAGCTCTGCATTTGTTGCCGCAAACTTTCATGGATGAAAGTATGACGCATCACTTTATTTTCCCAGTAGGCAAGTTGTTGGGCATTCGGAAGTTCACCATAGATTAAAAGGTAGGCAACTTCTAAGAAACTACTTTTTTCTGCTAATTGTTCAATGGGATATCCCCGATATTCCAAAATGCCTTTGT
The DNA here is from genome assembly GCA_002455215.1 of Anaerolineales bacterium UBA6668. Classification (GTDB taxonomy): domain Bacteria; phylum Chloroflexota; class Anaerolineae; order Anaerolineales; family UBA6668; genus UBA6668. The sequence goes on from DKKK01000089.1 coordinate 18,031, forward strand.
CACCATCAATGTAAGTGATAGTGCTCTTGCAACTGGCCGTATTCATATAACCCGGGTCATACGCCATTAGACCGAAGTCATCGGCATTGACTTTGATTTTTCGCAAATCTGCCGCACGGATGGTTTCGTTTTCGATAGGCAGTTCGTACGTTTTCCCGGTGCGATTGTCGGTGATAGTAATAGAATTCTGGGACATAGGGCTATCCTTTGGGTTGAAGAGAGTCTGAATTTTGAACTAAACTTTGGAAATTATAAACCCTTTTGGAAAAACGGGAAACTATCTGAAGCCAAATTAATCTCTTTCATCTGATTCTGGTATTTCTTCCCCTTTTTTTCTTGTTTTCGATTAAAATAAGAACTTCCTTAGAAAATGTTATACTCGGCATGTCAAAAAATTCACGCTGTTTTTCTTCAGAAATAAGTTACAATTTTTGACTTTGTTGGTTTTTTAGCCAATTCTGGGGTGGTCTTGACGTTCTTATGAATCTAAAGATACAATAGCTTTGTGAGATTGTTCACAAATAGCGAAACTCTACTTTCTACACAGGGTCCTGCTCAATGGGCGATTTAAACATCCTAATTATCATTCTCGTTGCAGTAGCGGCAATTGTTTTGTCGCTCGTGTTGGCGGCTTTGTTTGCTTTCTTGGCTACCAATTTTGAAAAGAACAAAGCTGAAATCTACAAAAAGGTGGATCCCGCCGTTGAAAATCGTGAAATTGGTTTACGCCAAAATCGTACTTTTCGGCTAGGGCAAACCATCGGAAAAAATGTAGGTGTGTTGGGGTTCGTTCTGTTTGGCATCGGTTTGTTGGTTGCCGGCTGGCTAACCTACCAACTCACCCAACAGGGGCAATTTATTGCAGGTGGTAGCCTACAACTTCTCCCGGCACAAGCTTCTGAAGGTGCGGCAAAAACAGATGGCTTTTTCTACATTTTGCTCAGTATCAGCGTCATTGTATTCTTGCTGGTACAGGGACTGTTGGTGTTTGCCATTATTCGTTTCCGCCGCCGCAAGAATGAAACGGGAGATGGTGCGAGCTTTAGCCACAATACCACCATTGAAATTGTCTGGACGACCATTCCGGCTTTACTAGTCATTTTCTTTGCCTTCCTAAGTTGGACCATCTTGGCAGATTTGCGCAACCCGCCCGTCAGCGACCAAGAACCGCTTGTGGTGCAAGTGACCGGACGCCAATACTCATGGTTGTTCACCTATCCGCAATACGACAACCTTGCGACTGACAAACTGTTCTTGCCCATTGGCAGACCCGTTCAATTTGAGATTACGTCAGAAGATGTTTTGCACTCCTTTTGGGTTCCGGCATTTCGCTTAAAGCAAGACGCTGTACCCGGCAGAATCGTCACCATCTATTCTATGCCCAAAGAATTAGGCACATTCCCCATTATGTGTGCAGAACTGTGCGGACAAGGACACGGTGGCATGAGCGTAAAAGAAGACGGGTCAAACGCTTACAGTGTGAACATTGTGAACGCGAGTGATTTTGACACTTGGGTAATGGAAAATACACAAGTGACAGGCGAAGGCGTATTTGCCAAAGGCGGTTGTGCGGGTTGCCATACCTTTGCACCTCTGGGTGCGGCGGGAGCGGTGGGACCGAATTTGACCCACATCGGCACTGTNNTTCGGCACAAGATTACATTCACCAGTCCATTGTGGAACCGGGTGCTTTCCTCGCCCCTGAGTGTCCTAGTGGCGCGGCTTGTCCGAATGCAATGACCCCTAACTTGGCTCAGACCTTAAGCGCGGAAGAAATAGACGTGCTGGTTGCCTATTTGTTGGAACAAAAATAAGGAGACAATCTGATGTCTGCAACTGCTCATCACGATCATTCACAGCATAAAGCCGACTACGTCATGCACGGCGCATGGAAATGGTGGCATTACTTTACCTTTAATACTGACCACAAAGTCATTGGTGTTCAGTATCTCGTCACAGCCGTCATCATGTTTGGCTATGCGGGCTTGCTGGCAATGCTCATCCGCTGGGAATTGCTTACGCCACAATTAGACTTGCAAATCATGGGGATTGAAATTACGAAGGGGGCAGGCTTCAACCAACTGTTTACCATGCACGGCTCTGCTATGCTCTTTTTGTGGCTCATTCCGGTCTTGGCGGCATTTGGCAACTATATTATCCCCCTGCAAGTCGGCGCAGATGACATGGCATTCCCGCGCTTCAATGGCGCATCATATTGGACTTACGTATTCGGCTCTGCAACCGCACTAATGAGCTATGTAGTCGGCGACCAGAAATTAGCGCCGATTATTGGTGGCGTTTTGCTTGGTATAGGGGCGCTCGGATTGTTGCTCGCACTCATAGCCAAGTTGAAAGGCTTTTTTATGCTTTCGCTCACCCTGATATTTGCTGGCGCACTGGCATTTTGGAGCTTCGATTATTCCCTATATATCGGGCTAGGCTTTTTGGGGTTAGGCGCATTGCTGTTCATCGGTAATTTCTTCACTCCCAAAAAGGTAGACATCATCTACATCATAGGCATTGTCTTTATGGTAGCTGGTGTATTGGCAATCTTCGGCGTAGGTGGAACGGGTGTAGCGGGTGCGCCAGAAGCCGGTTGGACTAGCTATCCGCCACTTAGCCTTAAGGTAGCCGATGGGCAAACCATGTGGGCAGTGGCAGTCTTTATTTTGGGGCTTTCCAGCCAATTTGGCGCTATCAACTTCATCGTAACCATGCTTCGGATGCGAGCGCCCGGCTTAAGCCTAGGTCGTTTGCCCTTGTTCTGCTGGGCAGTTATGGCGGCAGGTTTACTTCAACTATCCGGTACACCGGTACTCGGTGGCGCCTTAATTACCCTATTCTTAGAACGGGTGACTGGTGTGGTATTTTACAGCCCAATAGATGGGGGCAACCCGCTTATTTGGCAACACTTGTTTTGGTTCTATAGCCACCGNNTAGCCACCCGGCTGTGTACATTATGGTCTTGCCTGCGATGGGCGCGATTTCAGAAATTTTCGCCGCATTTTCCCGCAAACCCGTTTTTGGCTACAGCGCAATTGCCGGTAGCTCGATGGGCATTAGTCTCTTTGGCATGATTGTGTGGGGACACCACATGTTTACCAGTGGCATGAACCCGTGGTTGCAAGTATCCTTTATGCTCGGCTCAATGGCGATTGGTGTGCCCACCGGCATCAAGATTTTCAACTGGCTCGCGACCATCTGGGGTGGCAAAATTTCTTTCAAAACGCCAATGTTGTTTGCGCTCGGTTTTATCAGCCTGTTCTTGCTGGGCGGTATCACCGGCATTACCCTTGCCGCTGTGCCGTTTGATATCCACGTCCACGACACCTACTATGTAGTTGCCCACTTCCATTACGTCATGTTTGGCGGTGCAGTGATGGGCACTTATGCCGCGTTCTACTTCTGGTTCCCGAAGATTACCGGACGCATGTACAATGAATTTTGGGGCAAAGTTCACTTTTGGATGACCTTCATCGGCTTTCAACTCAGCTTTTTGCCAATGCACTACTCCGGCTTAATGGGTATGCCACGCCGGGTCGGGGTGTATTTGGATTTGCCCAACTTAGTCTTTGCCAATCAACTTTCCAGTATGGGTGCATTCTTGCTGGGTATTTCCGGCATTGTATGGGTGTTTGCCTTTACCTATGCTTGGATTGCGGGCAAACGTGCCGTAGGCAACCCGTGGCGTGCCTACAGCTTGGAATGGCAAACCAGTAGCCCACCCCCTATCAACAATTTCCCCGAAGTGCCAGTGGTAACACATGGTCCCTATGAATATGGTCATGGCGTACCCGTTCCAGTCGTCGAAGAGATGCCCGCATTCCGCACATCGCCAAGCGCGGCGGACTAGGTGCTATATTCTACTCAGATAATAGAGAGAGAGTTAACCCATGAGTAATCCTACCCCCAATGAAAAAATGGCTGAGAAAAAAGCCGCCGCATTTCGTCAGAGCGCCTACGTGTTTGGCGGATTGGCATTGCTAACCCTAATCGAGTTTAGCTTGGCTGGTTCTTCTGTGGCATTGTTTGTGATTGGCTTTGGCAAAGCCGGTCTTATCGTGAATTATTTTATGCACATCAGCAGTTTGTGGTCTAGCGAGGAGCATTAAGAGCATGTCTGGCGCAGTTGTATCTATCCAAGAACGAGCCGCTCGGAGCCGATTGGGCTTGTGGCTATTTTTTGTTACCGAAGTTTTCACGTTTAGCACCTTCCTAGTTTTGCGTTTCTCGCTTTGGGGCAATACCCGTCCTGAACTCGACCAAAACATTGGTTTGGTTGCCACTGCCGTTTTACTAATAAGCAGTTGGTCCATGAACCGCGGCGAATTGGCAATTAAGTATGGCGACAAACGCACGTTTACCACTAGCTTAATCATCACCGCTCTGCTAGGCATTGTATTCTTGGCAGGGATTGTGGTATTTGAGTGGGGGGCAGTTTTCGGTTTGTCCACCGGTCACTATTTGCCTACTGATGGCGTATATGGCTCTGTCTTATTCCTGATGACCGGTATGCACGCCTTGCACGTGCTGATTGGTATTATCTTCATCATCAAAACCTTAATTGATGGCAACAACGGCAAGTTCACACCCGAATCGCATTTCGGTGTAGAAGCAACCGCTTTGTTTTGGCACTTTGTAGACTTGGTCTGGGTGTTTTTCTACCCAGCACTATACTTAATTGGCACGGTGCATCACTAATCCAAGCTCATGGACTCATTGGCGGGTCTAAACCGCGCCAATTATAGGAAAGCCCGGTGACAAATTGCCGGGCTTTTTTTTCGCAAGAATTAATCTGACACTTCTTCTATGTTGCCCGAATTTTTCACCGCCTGGAACTTCCGCCCAGCCGTAATTGTGGGGGTTGGGTTAGGGTTAGCTTTGTACAGTTTGGGATGGGCACGCTTGCGTAAGCGCGGTGCAGTGCGCTTGGCAACCATCTGGCGATTAATCGCATATTGGTTGGGCATGGCAGTGCTGTTCATTTCCCTAACGTCCGGTTTAGATATATACGGCGAATTTTTGTTACTGGTGCATATGAGCCAGCATTTACTTTTGATGGGAATTGCTCCCTTGCTGATTATGGCGAGCAATCCATTCCCATTTGTGCTGTGGGGCTTGCCATTTAGGCGCAATCGCTGGGCAGTGAGCGTATTTGGCGTAAAATCCGAACTGCGCGAACTACTCAAACGCATTGCCAGTCCCGGCATCGTTGGTTTTCTCTACATTGTCATTACAGTTGGTTGGCATGACCCGGGTCTGTACCAAAGAGCCATTGCGGTTGATTGGGTACACGATTTAGAGCATCTTTCATTTTACCTAGCGGCGGCTTTGCTCTATTGGCAGGTATTGGGCGCCGGACCCCAATGGGTAAAACGCCCCAATTTGTGGCTTCTCATTCTTTTACTCGTGCTCACCAACGCCGCATCAATGGCTGTAGGTGTAGCCATTACATTGGCAAGCGAACCGATTTATCCGCATTATGCCGCGATGCCACGCTTGTGGGGGCTTTCGGTTATGGATGACCAAAATATCGCCGGTTTGTTAATGTGGTTGCCCGGTGGTGTGCCCAATACCATTGCCGGGATT
>DKKK01000064.1 GCA_002455215.1 Anaerolineales bacterium UBA6668
AGAAAGAAAAGCGCAATTTCCATCCATGTTGAATAGTATTATAGAACGCGCTACTCAATTCAACGGACATACAACACGCACTCAGTTTTTTATTAAACGACAGAGTCATCCAGTTTCAGCACGGTTCGAGTTTTTTACCTTTTACTTTCAAGAAACTCGCACGGGTTTCCTGCGTGCTGAAAAAAATCAGGTATAATCCATAGACCAGAACATTCTTTCTTTATTTTGCCATGACACAATTATTTGACCTTCACGCTCCGTACCAACCCACTGGTGACCAACCCCAGGCAATTGAAAAGCTTGTAGCTGGGCTTAACAAAAGTTATAAGCATCAAATCCTGTTAGGCGCTACGGGAACCGGCAAGACTTTCACAATGGCTCAGGTGATTCAGCAATCACAGCGTCCCGCCCTGATACTCGCCCATAACAAGACCCTAGCCGCTCAGCTTTATGCGGAGTTCAAAGAGTTTTTCCCAAAAAATGCAGTGGAATATTTTGTCAGCTATTACGATTACTATCAGCCTGAGTCATATGTACCGCGTAATGATTTGTACATCGAGAAAGAAACCGATATTAATGAAGAAATCGAAAAACTGCGCCTAGCCGCCACTACTTCGCTCTTCAGCCGCAAGGATGTCATTATTGTTGCTTCGGTTTCCTGCATTTATGGTTTAGGCTCCCCAGTCGCCTATGGCAATCGCATTCTGCACTTAGAAGTCGGTCAAAGCTACCGGCGCACCAATTTATTGCGCCAACTGGTGGAGATTCAGTTCGGGCGCAATGACACTGCTCTTGAAAATGGTACTTTTTCGGTCAAAGGTGACACGCTGGAAATCATGCCCGCCCATGCCGATGTGGTCTATCGTTTGGGATTCTTCGGGGACGAGTTGGAGCGCATTTTGGAGATAGAACACGTTTCCGGTGAAGTTTTAGCCATTTATGACAAGCTCGACATTTTCCCAGCCAAGCATTTTGTCACGGAAGAAGAAAAGCTCAAAGCCGCTATTCAGGATATTGAACAGGAAATGCTAGAACGCGTGCAGTATTTCAAAGAACGTGAGATGTATATTGAAATGCAAAGAATAGAGCAACGCACCCGTTACGATTTGGAAATGCTCCGCGCAGTAGGCTATTGCTCCGGCATTGAAAACTATTCCCGCCCATTAGACCAACGCCCAGCAGGCTCTCACCCTTGGAGTTTGTTGGACTTCTTCCCACCTGAGTTTCTCCTCATCATTGATGAATCTCACATTGCCGTGCCACAAGTTCGTGGCATGTATGGTGGCGACCAAAGCCGCAAACAAACTTTGGTAGATTACGGCTTTCGACTGCCCAGTGCCATGGACAATCGCCCGCTTAGTTTCGATGAATTTGAAAAATACATGGGGCAGGTCATTTATACCACCGCCACCCCTGGACCCTATGAAAAAGAGCGTGCCCAACAAGTGGTCGAGCAAATTATTCGTCCTACTGGTTTGGTGGACCCCCAAATTGAACTACACCCCGTTGAAGGGCAAATTGACCATCTGTTGGAACAAGTGAAGCAACGTATCTCTCGCGGGGAACGCGTGTTGGTTACAACTTTGACCAAACGTATGTCCGAAGATTTGTCTAAATACATGAAGGAAATTGGCATCAAAGTAACCTATCTGCACTCGGAAGTTCAAACGGTGGAGCGGATTGAAATTTTGCGGGATTTGCGCTTGGGTGTTTATGATGTGCTGGTAGGCATTAACCTGCTTAGAGAAGGTTTGGATTTGCNNGACGCAGACAAGGAAGGGTTTCTCCGCAGTGTCACGTCACTGATTCAGATTGTTGGGCGTGCCGCGCGTCATATCAATGGACACGTCATTATGTATGCCAATAAAATGACCGACTCCATGAAAGCCGCCATTACGGAAACCAACCGCCGCCGCGAAATTCAGTTGGCTCACAATCAGGCACATGGAATTATTCCGGCTAGTATTGTCAAATCCATCCGCGATTTGACCCAACGAGTTGCCGTCTTGCGCGAAGAACCCGGCACATACAACACCGGCGACCCAACACCCGCACGGGCTTTCAACCCTGCTGACCTACCCCGCCGCGAGCTTTCAAAATTGATTCAAGAAATCGAAAGTGAGATGAAAGCCGCCGCCAAGCAGTTAGAATTTGAAAAAGCCGCCGCTTTACGCGACCAATTGTTGGAGTTACGCCAAGTGTTGGTGGACAAGGAGCCCGATTTGCCAGAATGGAAACGCGCAGAAAGGCTTGCCCAAGCAGGTTCGGAAAAGTCACCCTATCAAGCTTAGCTCAACCGCGCTAAGTTTTACTAAACCTGCCGATGTGAGATTCCCCTTCTGCAAGCAAGGTTGCTCTGTCTTGTTCTTTGATTCGACACGCATGAAAATTGCTCTTTTTTCTTAAGCGAAAAAGCGTAGTCTGACCCGTCAAATATTGCCCGCCCGTTTAACACTTTTCAGCGAATTTCTACTATACTACGCTCATCTGGACACATGAAATGTGCTGTTTTTTTGGGAATCCGCATATTTCTGCATCTTGCCAACTTTCTAAAGCAGGCAATTGTCGTCTTTTGACTGCTCAAAGTTCCCCAACGAGTTGTTATTATGTACCTTGAAGAAATTGAAGCTAGCATTCTTGCTCCTTACGCGCTTCGTAGTGGCAATTCTCGTGGTAGACTACACCCAGAAGATGAGCCACAGTACCGCACTCGCTTTCAACGTGACCGTGAACGTATTCTTCACACTACCGCTTTTCGCCGTCTGGAGTACAAGACGCAAGTATTTGTCAATTCCGAAGGGGATTATTATCGCACACGCCTGACCCATACCCTGGAAGTTGCGCAACTGGGACGCTCTATCGCCCGCGCCATTCATGTCAACGAAGACTTAACCGAAGCCATTTGTCTTGCCCATGACTTGGGGCATCCGCCTTTTGGTCACAGCGGGGAACACGTCCTACATCATCTCATGTTCGAGCATGACGGCTTTGAACATAACAAGCAAAGTTATCGCATCGTTACTGAGTTGGAAAGACGCTACCCAGAATTTCCCGGACTCAATCTCAGTTGGGAAGTGCTTGAAGGAATTGTTAAGCATGAAACTGAATACGACAAAACCGATTCGTTCCATTTTGACCCACATCTACGCGGCAGTCTGGAAGCACAAATTGCCAATGTCGTAGACGAACTCGCCTATACTACCAGCGATTTGGACGATGGGTTGCGCTCCGAGATTCTCAAAGCCAGTGACTTGCAAGACCTACCCCTCTGGCAGGAACTTACCGCATCCTTGGGCATTGACCCAACTGCTAACCCGGATGAGCTAACCCGCCATCGGTTGATACGTCGTTTAGTCGGAATCCAAGTGAATGATGTGGTAACTCACACATTAGCCGAAATCAAAACTCACAATATCATCACCCCGCTCTCCGTCCAAAGTTTAGACCATAACTTGGTGGGCTGGTCTATGCCACTCAGAGCTAAAAACAAAGAATTGAAACAGGTACTCTACAATAAAATGTATCGTCACTATCGTGTCATGCGCATGGCGATGAAAGCGGAACGCATTCTCACCGAACTGTTTACCGCCTACATTAATGAGCCACGCCAACTCCCGCCTTCAGCACAGGAATTAATCCCCCAACGGGGTCTTCACCGGCTGGTTTGTGATTATTTAGCCGGTATGACCGACCGCTATGCAATGCAAGAGTACTCAAAATTGTTTGACCCGCATACCCGCCCGTGAGATTTTTTATTGGGTGCGGTTCAGTTTT
>DKKK01000207.1 GCA_002455215.1 Anaerolineales bacterium UBA6668
ACCCCCACTCGCACTCCGACCCGCACGCCTTCGCTGACGCCAACTCGCACATTGGTTCCCACCAGTACGAAAACGCCTACACCTACGCGTACACCCACTGCAACCGTTATCCCGTCCCGAACCCCGCGCCCAACACTTACACCAACGTCAACCCCGCCAGCAAGTTACAAGGTGTATTTGCCTATCATCTTGAAGCAAGATCCTGTTTATAATGTGTATTTGCCGATTGTGCTAAAATAGCCAATAACGGCTAGTATTACAAGCAANNTTGTACTGAATTGGGCTAAATCGCTTGCCACACGCATCCAGTGCGGGCAGGGAGTCGCCAGCCACTGTTAGTGCGTTGCGGCTCCCCGAAAATACTTTCCGCAATCGGTAGGTTTATTTCCGTTGGGTGTCGTCCGGCATTGATGGCAATATAGAAGGTTTCGTCAGCAGTTTGGCGGGTATAAACCATGACATGCCCTTGAGCAGAATGAACGTGAAATTGTCCAATGCGCAGTGCAGGGTAGGTTTGACGTAAACGAATACAACTTTGTAAATATGTGTGCAAAGATTGCTTCCAGCGGGCTTGCTCCCATGGGAAGCATACCCGATTGTCTGGGTCAAATCCACCCATCATGCCAATTTCATTACCATAGTAAATACATGGCGCACCCGGAATGGTAAACAAAAACAGCCATGCCAAGCGCAAAGCGCTTTCATCGCCATTGGCAATGGTTAGGAAGCGTGGCATGTCGTGGCTATCTAGTAAATTCATCTGTGCCAGTGTGGCTTGCCATGGGTAGGAGTTGAATAAATGGGTAGCTCGTTCTGCAAAAGCGGGAGCATCCATGGCTTGTAGGCGTTGCGCCATGATGTCGGGACGAGCAAACATTGACGGGTTAAAGGTATCGCCCGCAAAAAAGTTTATCATTGCGCCGGTCAATGGATAGTGCATAACACCATCGTACATGTCGCCCTGCAACCACCGTTGCGATTCTTCGACAGTTTCTGCCAGAATCCACGCATCAGGATTAACAGCCTTTACCATTGGGCGAAATTCCTGCCAGAAGTCATCTTCCACTTCAAAGGCAACATCTAAACGCCAGCCGTCAATACCTTGCTCTAGCCAATAGCGTCCAACCCCCAACAAAAAGTCACGTACTTCACGGTTGTTAAAGTTGAACTCGGGCAGGGCAGGAATGCCCCACCAAGCGCGGTAGTTAGGTTGGCCTTCGTAGGCGTGAAGCGGGTAGCCGTTGATGGTGAACCAATCCACATAAGGTGAATCAGCACCACATTCTAAAATATGGTTGAACTGGAAAAAACCGCGACTAGCATGGTTAAACACCCCATCCAGCACCAAGCGTAAGCCACGTTTTTTACAGGCATTCAACAAGGCATCGAAAGCGGGGCGACCGCCCAACAGCGGGTCAATTTGGAAATAGTCGTGGGTATGGTAGCGGTGGTTGCTGGCAGATTGGAAGATGGGGTTTAGATAGATGGCTGTGATGCCTAGATCTTGCAAGTAATCAAGTTTTTCGACAATTCCGAGCAAATCGCCTCCCATGAAGTTGTATATTTGGGGAGCAGTTCCCCACGGTTGGATGTGGGCGGGTTTGGCTAGTTGTGTGCTTTTGGCAAAGCGGTCTGGGAATATTTGATAAAAAATTGCGTGGTGAACCCATTCAGGGGTGGTAAAGTGGGACATAAGGGAGTTAAGGAGTGAAAGGAATTAAGTAGTATGGGTGGGTTTTCGAGCTCGGTAGGTATGGTTGAAAGCGGCAAATAGTCTATTCCTGACGAAAACCATTTGAAGCATAATCATAGACACTAAGCGGAAAATTTGCAACAAATCCTGTGTGAATACGTATCAATTATCGTACAATTTCCATTATTGATGTATTCGCAACCCCTGAGATTTGTGCTGTTGCCCGCCCAATACCGCCGCAATGCTCGACTGCGAACCTATCCATTACACATCCAAAACATTTAAATCAATTGAGGTATCTATGCAACCGAACCATAGGCATTCGCCTATCAGTAATATTTTTCTGCTATTTTTTCTTATCGAGCTTCTCATTCTCGGCATAACCGCACTGGTTTGTTGGTGGTTGGGTTGGTTAACGCCAACAAAATACGCGGTGGCGTTGATTTGGGCTGGACTGGGGCTCACCGTGTTGGTGGCATGGAGTTTTGATGCAGGGGGAAGGAATTCCAGTAAGACCGTATATAATTTTTTCAAACCACCGTGGATCGAACCCACATACAATTATACCGAGCATAAAATGCTGAACCGCAATGAGAATTTTGCATTTACAGTGCTTGTCGGGCTTTTGGGCATATTGAATATTCTGATTGGGTTGATTTTACTGGTTTCCATGAATATCACCATTTCCACTTAACGTCAATTTCAACACCGAAAAGTAAGTAAAAGGAAACCTTGCCAGAAAAACAAAAAAGCTCCTGCGGCTTGCGGGAGTNNGCTTTTGAATTCAATACGGCAAAAATTAGTCTTTGGGTAGGGCAATCGGTTGCATTTGTGCTTGGTCAGGTGCATTACCACTGATGCGGAGCGCTTCGTCCACTGCAATATCCTGATAGCCTTGTGCGATAACCAACAAACTATAATTTTTCCCCTTGCCGAGTGGTCCCAATGAAAATTCACCACTGCGGTCAGTTTCTGATTGGGCGGCAACTTGCGACTCACTGCGACTTTGTACAAATTCGCGCACACTGACACCGGGTTGTAACGCCAATATCAACGCGCCTTCAATACCCCTGCCACGCTGGTCGGTGACTTGCCCGACAATGGTGGTGCCGCGCCGGCTAGCACCGGATGGCTCACCCGCCGACCCGCCGACCCCACCACTTGCACCACCAATTTTACTACCACCCGATTTGGGTTGTTTTCCTTCATTTGGCACAGAAGCTGGGGATGGAGCCGGGGCATTGGAACCGGAGA
>DKKK01000223.1 GCA_002455215.1 Anaerolineales bacterium UBA6668
AATCTCCACTAGCCGCACGCTAGGACTGTAACCACCACTTTAGGATTTTAAGAAAGCCCTGACCGGATTCCCACATTTACTTGACAGATTTCCACACTTTGCTATAATCTACCCACTCCGCACCCCCTGTGGAGTGTTCTTTGTGTTGTCCAATCTCCCCATTTGTGGGAGCAGCAATGCGCAATGTAGCAAACTCAACGGGAATTTTACCCGTAAATTCCTACCCACGCATTGTCAAAGAAGTTTTCAAAGGTACTTTTTATGAAATACGCTATTGTCAAAAGTGGCTCTGGTCAAATGCAAGTCACTGAAGGCAAAATCGTCAATATTGACCTGCTGTCTGCACAGCCGGGCGATACTGTCGAACTGCCTGTCATCCTACTTGCAAATGGCGAAGATGTCCAAGTGGGTCGTCCGGTGCTGGAAGGCGTTACCGTACGAGCTACGGTTATGGACGAAGTGAAAGGCGAAAAAATTCTAGTCTATCACTACAAACCCAAGCAACGGTATCGTGTGTTACAAGGGCATCGCCAACGCTACACACGTATCAAGATTGATTCTATCGGCTAATGCAGGAGAAATCTCATGGCACATAAGAAAGGTGGTGGCTCTACCCGAAACGGTCGTGACTCGAATGCACAGCGCCGTGGTGTGAAGCGTTATGGTGGGCAATTGGTAAAACCCGGACACATTCTGGTGCGCCAATGTGGCACCCAAGTTCACGCCGGTGAAAATGTGCGCGTTGGACGCGACTACACTTTATATTCTATCGTACATGGTCACGTGAAGTTTATCAAGTTGACCAATGGACGTAACATGGTCGCAGTGATTCCTGTGGAAAGCACGGCAGGAGCAGACTAATGAAAGCGGAACTTCATCCCAAATATTTCCCACAAGCGACAGTCATCTGCGCTTGCGGGAACACCTGGAAAGTTGGCTCGACCCTAGCAACCGTCAAGACCGACATTTGTTACAATTGTCACCCGTTCTACACGGGCGAACAACGCATTGTGGACACTGAAGGGCAAGTAGACCGCTTCTTAAAGAAGTTGGGCGCACGCCAAAAGTTCATGGAAAAGCGCGAAGCCCAAGTATCCAAAGCCAAGCCCAACAACTGGGCATTGAACGAGCTCGGCTTAAACAAGCGTGCGGTCGAAGCTTTGGCAGAAGGTGGTTACACCACTGTTCAAGATGTTTTGGATGGGCTAACCAGTGGCGGTGACGAAAAACTTTTGGCACTTGCTCGCTTTGGTCGCCAAAGCCTAACCGAAGTCAAGAAAGCCATTCGCACTTTGGGTTTGGAATTGCCCGGTAGCGAAGCCGCTGAATAACACATCACATTCGTAATCCAAAAAGGGGCGGTTTACCGCCCCTTTTTGTTTGCTAGCCACTTGAGATAAAGCGAGATTAACTCTTTTCGTAGGGTTGCCCGTCAGCGGCAGGCATTTGCCCGCGTCCGACCAACCCCGCCAACACAATCATCGTGGCGATGTACGGCACCATCTGTAGGAATTCCCCAGGGATGGGCAGTTGCAGTAGGCTTAGTTTATCCTTCAACGAGTCGGTAAAACCGAAAAGCAAACTAGCCGCAAACGAGCCAATTGGATTCCAGTTGCCGAAAATCATTGCCGCCAAGCCGATAAAGCCACGCCCAGCGGTCAACCCTTCATCAAAGCGCGGTACGGAGCCTAGCGTGAAGTACCCGCCACCAAAACCCGCCATCATCCCGCTCAGCAAGACTGCAATATAGCGGGTGCGGATTACGTTGATGCCCAATGTGTCTGCCGCCTTCGGGTGTTCGCCTACCGCCCGGTGGCGCAAGCCCCAGCGAGTGTAGAACAGCCCAATGTGGATGACAGCCAAGAATAGGAACAGCGCAAAAACGAAAATATTGTTTTTGAACAAAATTGGACCCAAGAAGGGGATACCAGAAAGTACGGGAATATCCCATTGGGGGAATGTGCCCGGATTGTTCAGTTCTTGGTAGCGTTGCAAGAATTTGGCAGAGATGTAGCTGGTTAAACCTAGTGAGAAGATGTTGATAACTGTACCGCTAATGATTTGATTGATTTTGTACTTGATGGAAAGTACGCCATGAATTAATCCTAGCAATGCGCCGGCGAGAACAGCCGCCAACAAGCCAATGCTCAAACTCCAGAAATTGCCTTTTTCTAAGCCTAGCCATTGGATAGCCAGACTACCCATCAGCGCACCAGCCATCGCACCAGCCAACATCATGCCTTCAATAGCGATATTCACCACGCCCGCCCGTTCTGCCAGCACGCCGGATAGCGCCGCCAGGGCAATCGGTACGGATTTTACCAGTGCGGTATTGAGCAAACCACCCAAGTTCAGCGATTTGTCTGCCGCACCCCACACCAAAAAGCCAAACACGAAACAACCAACAATACCTGCCAAAACGGCATTCGTCCATTTTCCAAACCCGCGGGCTAATTGCACACCACCCAAGATGGCGGCAACCAAAGCGAGCACATTCAGCGTGATTAGGCTGGGCAATTCAAGTGGGGGTAAAGTGCCTTTGCCGCCCGGTTCCAAGCCAAATTTGGTGATGAATGAGCCGTCCATACCCCGTGCAAACAATGCCCAAATGCCAAATGCCAGTACTAGGAAGAGAATACCCATCGTCATTTGGCGGCGTTTTGGGTTGGGTGCGCTTCTTTCGCCGGAGCCTGCCGAAACGGCACTAACGTTGGAAACGGTTGCCACAGCGGCTTTGTCTTCCTTCAAACGGTACAGTGTACGAATGATGGCAGGTGCGGCAATGAAGGCTAGTATCAGCGCTTGTAAGACCGAGATAATATCTACCGGAATGCCGGCAATCACCTGCATTTGGGTAGCGCCATTGCGTAAAGTGCCGAATAAGAGCGATGCCGCCACCACTCCCAACGGGTGATTGTTGCCCAGTAAAGCCAGCGCAATCGAGTCAAAGCCGATGCCGGAGGCAAACCCCGGCGTGAAGCGGTAATTCAGCCCCAGCAGTTCGTTTGTTCCCGCCAAGCCTGCCAAACCACCGGATAGGAACATTGCCAGCACGGTGGCAAGCACAATGTTCATCCCAGCATAGCGGGCGGCATTCGGGTTTGCGCCTACGGTGCGAAGCATGAAGCCGGTCTTGGTGCGGAACAGCAAGAACCAAACCAATGCCGCCACCAAGAGCGCCACCAAAAAGCCCCAGTGTAAACGCACCGGGTCTGGGAAAAATTTGGGTAGGCGGGCACTTTCCATCATCAGTGGGGTGAGCGGATTCGTGGAATTTGCATCACGTAGTGGGAAGCGTAGTAGCCAATCCACCAAACGCACCGCAATGTAGTTCATCATAATGGTGTTGATGACTTCGTGCCCGCCAGTTTTTGCTTTCAGCCAGCCAGGAATCATGCCCCATAAGCCACCACCCGCAAACCCCGCCAGCAAGGTCAGCGGCAGGTGAATGAGTAATGGAAGTTTGGGCAAGGTGAAGTTCCAAATCGTTCCTTCACCGATTTCCATCGCGGTATTGACACCACTAAAGGCGTACCCGACAAAAGCCGCGCAGGTTGCACCCACTAGGAATTGTCCTTCGGCTCCGATATTGAATAAGCCGGCACGAAAGCCAAGCGCCACAGCCAAACCAGCAAAGATATAGGGCGTGGTGGCTACCAAACTGTCTGCCAGTGGATTGAAGGCACGGGCAATTTGTGCGCCATCGCCACTGCCCAGCGCGGCAATTATCTTGCTGGGGTCACCAAACGAGCCGACAAAGAGCGCACCATAGGTGGTGGCAACCGTGTTCCAAATTTCTTTTAGCCCAGCGCCCAATGATTGACCAAAGGCGGCATATACTTGCTCGGTGGTGAGTACAATGAAAATTGCGCCGATGAGTAAACCGGTAAAGACTGCTAAAACCGGTACCAACCATGCAGAATTGCCGGTGCGGGTACGGGTAAATTCTTCCAGAAAAATCCCTAGCGGATTTTTACTTTTCTTCTCAGGAGTAGAATTGCTCATAATACGTATCCTATGCTTTTTCTGCTGTATCGCCCAACGCTTCTTGTAAACTGGCGCCTGCCATTAGCAAACCGACCTGCTCTTTGGTAACCGCACTGCGTTCCACAATCGCAGTTACTTTGCCATCAAACATGACAGCGATACGGTCAGACAATTTCATCACTTCATCTAGTTCGGTGGAAACCAGCAAAACTGCACAGCCTTGGTCGCGGCGTGCCAAGATTTGGTCGTGGATAAACTCAATTGAGCCGACATCTACCCCACGGGTGGGCTGGCTGGCGACTAAGAGCTTGATTGGGCGGGTGAGTTCGCGTGCCACAATCACCTTTTGTTGGTTACCACCAGAGAGTGCGCCAGCAGGCGTAATGGCATTAGGGGTGCGGATGTCAAACTCTTTAATCAATTCGTTGGCATGTTTCAGAATATAATCATCCTGCATCACCATACCTTGCGAATAGGGCGGGCGATAGTATTCTTGCAATGCTAGGTTATCGGTAATTGGGAATTGCAAAACCAAACCATCGCGCTGGCGATCTTCGGGGACGTGTGCCAAGCCACGCTCGGTGATTTGACGCGGAGATGCGTGGTTAATTTCGTCTCCCATCAGCTTGATTGTACCTGATGTGATGGGGCGTAAACCAGTGACAGCTTCTACCAACTCGGTTTGTCCGTTCCCTTGCACGCCCGCAATCCCCATCACTTCGCCACCGTGTACATCAAAGGAAACATTCTTGACGGTTTCGTGATTGGCATCGTTGGAAACATGCAAAGCTTTTATTTCCAAGTGGACAGCCCCCAATTTCACTGGGTTTTTCTCCACTTCCAGTGCTACGGCACGCCCGACCATTAAGTCAGCCAGCGATTGTTGATTGGCAGTCTTGGGGTCCGCTTCGCCTACCTTTTTACCACGCCGGATTACCGAAATGCGGTCAGCCGCTTCCAATACTTCGCGTAATTTGTGAGTGATAAAAATAATAGATTTCCCTTGACTGGTGAGCGAGTGCATGATTTCAAACAAGGCATCCGCTTCTTGCGGCGTTAATACCGCTGTTGGCTCATCAAAAATCAAAATATCGGCTTCGCGGTAGAGCAATTTGATAATCTCTACCCGTTGTTGCACACCGACTGGTAAATCACCCACCATTGCATTTGGGTCTACTTGTAAACCAAAGCGGTCCGAAATCTCCTTAATGCGTTTGGCGGCGACTTGACGGTCTAGCATATCGCCTACTTTCACCGATTCTTCACCCAACATCACGTTTTCAGTCACTGTAAAAACGGGTATTAACATGAAATGTTGGTGAACCATGCCGATGCCTGCACGGATGGCATCCCCCGGTCCATGCAGTTCCACTTTTTTGCCCCGCACAAAGATCTCACCTTTGGTGGGCTGGTATAAACCGTACAATATGTTCATCAGTGTTGATTTGCCCGCACCATTTTCGCCAAGTAGGGCATGTATTTCACCCTGATTTAAGGTCAGGTTGATGTGGTCGTTGGCAAGAACACCTGGAAATTGCTTGGTTATGTCGCGTAATTCGAGTACTGTTTCCATGATTTGATTCTAATCAAATGCTTAGAATTTACAAGTGGGGGATGCCCAAAAAACACCCCAAAAATAGAGAGAAATAGCGTAAAATGACACAAATCGTTATTTTGTCAACTTTAGTATGATGACAAGCTTAACTTTTGAATTGATGATATATTTGATACGGATGGAAACTGCGCTTTTCCCTTGCGTTTTTTGCCAAATTTGGCTGAGTAATTACCTTAAAACTACCGTTAAAACTATCGTTGCAAAGGATTTTTTATGTTAAACCTAACCATCAAGCAAGACCGCGTGCGGCTAAACCCGCGTGACCCAGATTTTTACAACAATCCCTACAAGTATTACGCCTTTTTACGAGAACACGCTCCCATCTTCTATTGGGAAGATTTTGGCTTGTATTGCTTTCTCAACCATGATGATATTCATGCCTTGCTACGCGAGAAACGGCTGGGGCGGCAAATTACCCACTTGTATAGCCGTGAAGCGCTGGGCTGGGAGCCAGAACGCCAAGACTTACGCGCATTTATCGAAGTAGATCGCCATTCTTTGTTGGAATTGGAACCACCCGCTCACACTCGCTTGCGGGCTTTGATTCACAAGGCATTTGTTGCCAAAAATATCGAGTATATGCGCCCTGCAATGACCGAACGCTGTGAAAATTTGCTAGACCAGCTAGCGGAAGCCATTGTGAGCAATGGCAAAGCCAACTTAAAGGAGTTGTATGCAACCCCATTGCCAGTCTGGACCATTGCCGACATGCTGAATGTGCCGTTGGAAAAGTCTCCACAATTGCTAGACTGGTCACACGCTATGGTAGCTATGTACGAGCTTGGCAGAACTCCGGCGCAAGAAAAGCTGGCAGTGCAAGCGGCAGAAGAATTTACGGCCTATGCCAAAGCGCTCATTGCGGAACGGCGGCTGGCACCGGGGGATGATTTAATTAGCATGTTGGTTCAAGTTGAAGTGGATGGGGAACATCTCAGCGAAGATGAAGTGGTTTCCACCGTGATATTGGCGCTTAATGCGGGGCATGAAGCCACAGTGAATGTGATTGCCAATGGGGTCTATGCACTCTTGAAAAATCCAACGCAGTGGCAGGCGCTTCTCGCAGATGCGGCTTTGGTGCGCCCGGCAGTCGAAGAACTACTCCGTTTCGATACCCCGCTTCACCTTTTTACCCGCTACGTACTTGAAGATTTTGAGTACAAAGGCATCTCACTAAAGGTAGGGCAACAAATTGCCGTGCTCTTGGGGGCGGGCAACCACGACCCGGCTCGGTTTGAGCAACCCGCTTGTTTAGATATCACCCGCAATCCAAACCCGCAGGATAGTTTTGGTGGGGGAATCCACTATTGTGTAGGCGCACCCCTCGCACGCCTAGAATTGGCAATAGCCATCCCACTCCTGCTGAAGCGCTTCCCCAATCTACAATTGGCAGAAGAACCCATTTGGCGCAACAGTTGGCATTTCCGTGGGGTAGAAGCCCTGTGGGTTACAAATCCGCACTAAACTGCCCCGATTTGCCATCAGCCAGCCAGCCACTGCCTTGCCACACACCAAACTGAGAGCTTGATAAGCGATATTCGCACGCATTCCGAATCCAAACTTGCCTGATGGTATAATTTTCCCCGTAATCTGTAGAAAAATTTTTACCTGAACCTATTTTATGACCCAATTTTCTCGGCGCGAATTTATTAAACTCTTAGGGGCAATGGCAATCAGTTTGCCTTTTTCTGGCACACCACTCAGCCTTGCCAAACCGAACCTTCAAGCCGCTGAGCCGATTCTTCCTTATGGCCGTTGTTTGCTCAAATACGTTACCGTTTACAAACGTCCATCCGTTTTTGCCGGTCATGCCGGCATCCACCTGGTCGAGAGTATCCTGCCTATCTATGAAGAAGTGCTGACCGAAGATGAAGGATTTACCCGCAATCCGCGCTGGTATCGCACCCTGAACGGTTTTGTTCACACCAGCAACGTGCAACCTGTGGAAATGCGCTTTAACGAGCCGCGTTTTTCAATGTNNGGAGAAGGGCACCCTGGCAGAAGTGACCGTGCCTTTTGTGGATGTGCGAAAACAGCCAAATTCCAAACAACCGGTTACGTTTCGTTTATATTACGGCTCCACGCATTGGGTGCGTGAGATGCGCCGTGTTTCCAATGACCCTCACCTGTGGTGGTATGCCATCTGGGATTGGCGTAGCAAGGAAACGGTGTACGCTCCAGCACAAGCACTCCACTGCTTGACTCCAGACGATTTAGCACCTATTTCGCCGGATGTGAAAGATAAACACCTGCTGGTCAACATCCAAGAGCAAAGCATGACTGCTTATGAAGGGCAAAATGTGGTTAAAACCATGCTGATTTCCAGTGGGCGGGACTATACCGACTCTGGTGGTGACAATTATGGCACGCCAAGCGGAGAAACAAACGTGTACTTGAAACGTCCCAGCCAGCATATGGCAGGCGGTGACTTGGCGGCAGGCGATGACTATGACCTGCCGGGTGTACCCTGGGTTAGTTTTTTCAATGGTGGTATGGCGATTCACGGCACGTATTGGCACAACGATTATGGCACACCATGGAGCCACGGTTGCCTAAATGTGAGCAATGCCGATGCCAAATGGGTCTATCGCTGGACATCCCCGCAAGTCAAATTTGATGAAATTGAAGAGCAGGCGGATGGAACGCGGGTGGTTGTGGTGTAGCACGGTTAACAAAAAAAGGCTTGTCAAAACAAGCCTTTTTTATTTGGTACTCTCGGCAGGAGTTGAACC
>DKKK01000100.1 GCA_002455215.1 Anaerolineales bacterium UBA6668
CTTTCTAGACTATCACTTATTCCCTAGGCACTACCGATTTTTTTACCCACCCTTAGCGGCTTTCTTGGCGGCAAGTTCGGCTTTGCGCTTTTCGGCGAGTGCCTTCTTGCGGGCTTCGGCTTCGGGGTCGGCAGGTGCTGACGGGGCAGATGGGGCAACCGGAGCACTTGTGGCTACGGCGGGTGCGGCACTCACTTCTTCGGCTTTGGCTGTTCCGGCGGCGGGCTTACCCTTGTTTGCCTTCTTGGCTTCTTCTTCGGCGCGGCGTTGTTCTTCTGCCAAGTAGTGATTGGGGCGAATGCTCTGATAGTAACTCACCGGCTTGCTCAGGCGTTCCTTGTTGTGGATGTGCGCTGTGGTGCGGTCATAGCTGGCGAGTTCGTAATCGTGGTCCATCTTGATAGCGTCAAACGGGCAGAACTCAGCGCAGAAACCACAGTTCATGCAAATATCAATATCAATGTGGAAATCGCGTGGTTCCGGCACTGGACGCTTGGTGACGGGGTCGGTGGTGCGTTCAATCCAAATACATTGGGGTGGGCACACCTTTGAGCAGATACCGCAAGATGTACAGCGGTCTTGGGTCGTGCCATCTGCTTTTTCTTCGTACACCAAAAACGGCACAAAGCGGAAATTTTCCGGCACGGGCAGTTTTTCTTCGGGATATTGTACCGTAAACGCGCCACGTCCCTTCGTGCCTTGACGAATTTTCACCGCATCCGAGTCATAATAGCGTTTGCCCAAGAAGCGGAAATCATCTACAACTGAATCGACAAAATGTTTGAGCGTGACTCCAAGTCCACGCAAGATACCGAGTCCGTACATTCTAAGCTCTCCTAATTATCGGTCAACTTCGCCAAGCACAATATCAATGCTACCCAAAATGACCACAATGTCGGCGACTTTGTGCCCTTTGCATAGATCGCCCAACATGGTTAGGTTGATAAAGCTAGGGGCGCGGACATGGTAGCGGTACGGATTGGGCGCACCATTGGAAACCACATAGTAACCAAGCTCGCCCTTCGGGTTTTCCACTCTGCCATAGCTTTCGCCATTGGGCACTTTGTGCGTGTATTTGCTTTCGCCGTCCATAATGGCACCACTGGCGGGCATATCGCGCAGAACTTGCTTCAAAATCTTGATGCTTTCGCGCATTTCATCAATCCGCACCAGATAACGGTCATACACATCGCCATTTGGGCGCGTGCAAACTTTGAAATCTAGGCGGTCATAAATGCTATATGGGTCAGCGCGGCGCAAATCGTAAGGGACGCCTGATGCGCGCAAGAGCGGACCGGCGGCACTGCCATTAATGGCTTGCTTGGCGGGCAGTACGCCCACCCCAATCGAGCGGGTGCGGATAATCTCGTTGAAAGTGAGCAACGTTTCAATTTCATCGAGTGCGGCAGGCAAACGTTCTGCCACCAAATCGGTGATGAAATCGAGCGTATCTTCATCGCGGATGCGGCTGGGCAGGTCACGCACCACCCCGCCAAAGCGCATGTAATTGCACATCATGCGCGAGCCGGCGGTGGCTTCAAAAATGTCTAAAATTAATTCGCGTTGTTTGGCTAGGTAGAGCATGGGGGTTTGGAACGCGCCCAAGTCGTTGATTAGGAAGCCGATTGCCCACAGGTGATTGGCAATGCGGTTTAGCTCTACCATCAGCACGCGCAAATACTCAGCGCGTTCCGGCACTTTGGAACCGATGAGTTTTTCCACTGCCAACGCATAGCCGTGGTTGTTGCCCATGCCAGATAGATAATCCAGGCGGTCGGTGTAGGGCATGTTCATCAACCAAGTGTTGCGTTCCCCAATCTTTTCGTGATTGCGGTGCAAATAGCCCATCACGGGCTTTAGATCTACCACCGATTCGCCATCCAGCTTCACCACAACGCGGAATACGCCATGTGTGGAGGGGTGTTGCGGACCCATGTTGACAATAATTTCATCGGTATTGATGCGTTGATGTTCGGGCAAGTGTTCGCCACGCATGAGGGCGTACAGCTTTTCATCACCGTCCGATTTAAAACTGCGCGGGTCAAAGCCTTTGGGGTAGCGTACATTTTTATTGAACCGGTTTTTCTCTTCAATGCGGTACACACTGCCTTCGGGCCAGCGTGTTTTGAAGGGCTTTGCATCCTGTTCGTAATACACTTCCTTCCAAT
Source organism: Anaerolineales bacterium UBA6668 (assembly GCA_002455215.1). Classification (GTDB taxonomy): domain Bacteria; phylum Chloroflexota; class Anaerolineae; order Anaerolineales; family UBA6668; genus UBA6668. The sequence continues at coordinate 2,169 of DKKK01000100.1, forward strand.
CTTTGCGCATGGGCCAACCTTCAAATTCTTCCCACATTAAGATGCGCCGTAAGTCGGGGTGCCCACTAAAGCGCAAGCCATATAGGTCATACACTTCGCGTTCTTGAAAATCTGCCCCCTGCCACACGCCCACCAATGAAGGAATTTCGGGCTCTCCATCACGAGGCGCTTGCACCTTGAAATTGAGAGATGCGCCGCCACTCATTTTGCTGGCATGATACACCACTTCCAATTTGCCATCGGCAATGTAATCGACACCCGTGACGGAGGCTAGATATTCATAGCCATATTCATCGCGGATAGCGGTTGCGACTTCGGTGAGCTTGTTGGCAGAAACGATATAACCTTCATAGCCAGGGCGGGTATCTTTGCTAACCGCACCTGGAAAACGTTCGGTCAGGTCTTGGGTGATAGGTTTTGATGGTGCGACCATAATTATGCCTCCACAGCGGTTTCACGCCGAATCATTTCAAATTGGCGCGGGTCCATAATGTCGGGTCCCAGTACGGGGATGGGCACCGCTTCGTTGCCGCCCGGTTGATACCACGGCACTTGGCTAATGCTTTGCTTGTCAATTTTTTCTTGGAGCTTAATTAAGCCGTATAGCAACGCTTGGGGGGTGGGTGGACAGCCGGGTACATAAACATCCACGGGCAGATATTTATCAATGCCGGAGACTACATTATAGCCTTCCTTAAAAGGTCCCCCTCCGCTGGCGCACGCACCCATTGCAATCACATACTTGGGTTCGGGCATTTGGTTATACAAGCGGACGATTTGTGGAACCATCTTTTTGGTGACCGTGCCAGAAACAATCATCAGGTCGGATTGACGCGGAGTGGCACGGAACACTTCCATACCAAAGCGCGAGATGTCGAAGCGGCTGGCGGCGGCGCAGATCATTTCAATGGCGCAACAAGCCAAACCAAAAACCATCGGCATCACGGAAGAACGGCGGCTCCAGTTATAGATACGGTCAAGCGTGGTTACTGTAACTGCGCCTTGAAGCTCATCGGGGACAGGAAAATCGGGGTGGTTTAATTCATCACTCATAGTGCGCTAGACTCCTCGTACCAATCTTGGTAAATTGCCATTAGCAATTCATCATTTACGAGTTCAGGTTCGTCAGCAAAGTCGGGTAAAGCAATTACCCAGTCAAAAATTTGGGATAGAGACACCTGTTGCAAATCAACAACAGGATGCTCCCGCCGCAAGCGGCAAGCAATCGCAAAAGAAGCGTCCCAATACAGCGGGTTCACAATACCTATTTTACCTTATAATTTTATTAATGAGAGGACGATTAATGATATTTTTCACAAATTGGTTTGGAGTAGCGCTTTGTTGAAAGGAAAAGTACAATTTCCAAGCGTATTAACCAATATCTTTGTCAGCTATGTACCATCAACTTTCCATTGACAACGCTCAAACCGAACAAATCATCCAGCAAGTTGTCGCTGAAGCCAAGCGCTTCCTTGCCAACCTATCCATCCTGCCTGCCGGCGCGGCTGTCCCTAGCCAGAGCGTAACAATGCCCCTGCCGGAAGATGGTCTTGGCGCATTGAACGCCCTGTCATATTTTAAGGAACAGTATGCACCGTGGCTGAGCGGGAGTGTCGGGGCGCGTTACTATGGCTTGGTGACAGGAGGGGTAACTCCAGCCGCGTTGGCAGGCGATTGGCTAGTAAGCTTGTACGACCAAAACAATGTAGGTGCAGATGAATCGATTGCCCCACTCCTAGAGCTACAAACGCTTGCTTTACTGCGCCAACTCTTTCACTTGCCCGATAGCTTTAGCGGTTCATTTGTCAGCGGGGCAACCATGTCCAACTTTGTTGGGTTGGCGCTTGCCCGTCAATGGGTTGGGCGGCAAATGGGGGTGAATGTGGCACAAGATGGGCTGGCGCTCCTGCCGTCAATTTGCATTCTCAGCGGAGCACCGCATTCAAGCATCTATAAAGCGCTTTCTATGCTTGGGCTGGGGCGCGGCTCATTGAAAGTAGTGCCTTGCCTGCCAAACCGCGAAGCAGTCAATCTTGCCGCCCTAGAAGAACAACTCCAACAGCTAGATGGACAGCCCTGCATTGTGGTTGCCAATGCAGGGACGGTCAATACAGTGGACTTTGACGACTTATCCGCCATTACCGAACTGCGCACGCGATACAATTTTTGGATGCATGTGGATGCCGCTTTTGGGGGTTTTGCCAGTTGTTCTCCCCAATATGCGCATTGGGTGCAAGGGATAGCGTTTGCCGACTCAATTACCATAGATGCACACAAATGGCTCAATGTGCCCTATGACTCTGCGATGCAATTTACCCGTCATCCAGCCCTGCAGGCGGAAGTTTTTCAGAATGCGGCAGTCTATTTGGAGCAAACCATCAGCAGTCACAATTTTGTCCACTTGACGCCTGAAAATTCACGGCGGTTTCGCGCACTGCCCAGCTGGTTTACCTTGATGGCATATGGCAAGCAAGGTTATGCCGAGATTGTAGAGCGCAACTGCCAACTAGCCCAATGGCTTGGGGAAAAAATCAACTCAAGCCAATACTTTCAATTGCTGGCGCCAGTTCGGCTCAATGGCATTTGTTTCACCTTTCGCCAAAGGGAACACTTATCGCTGGATGGGGTAAAAGGCTACCTGAAAGAACTACAAGAAGATGGAGCAGTCTACTTGACCCCTACTGTTTATGCCGGCACGCCAGCCATTCGTGTATCTATCAGCAATTGGAGAACCACCCAAGCAGATGTGGAAATCGCTTGGGGCGCGATGCAGGACAGGGCTGTGCAAACCCACCACGCATAACTTTGGCGCTCTCACCCAAAATTGCGGGGAGAAGATGATTAAAATCTTTTCTGCCATATTCGGCACGGGGCAGAGTTATGTTTTTCCCCTAAGAAAAAAAGCGAGCTTCTTGCGCACGTCGTACAAACCTGTCAATCCCCCCTACTAGCGGAGAGCCAAAAGCAGGGTACAATTAAACTAACGAGTTAACCTTGCCAATTTTATCCAAACCCTTAAATTTCGAAGTAAATTGAGTCTATGCCTACCCTAACTATTGATGGGAAATCCATCACCGTTCCCGAAGGAACAACCCTGTTGCAGGCGGCGGCAATGGTGGATAGCGAAATCCCTGTCGTGTGTTACCACCCCCACCTAACAGCCAATGGTTTATGCCGGGTATGCTCGGTAGAAGTGGACGGCTGGCGTGTTCAGGCGGCGGCTTGTGTCACCACATGCGCCGAAGGGATGAACGTAAACACCCAAAGCACTGGCGTGCGCCTTGCCCGTCAAACCATCCTGGCAATGTTGGCTTCTACAGTTGATTTATCCCAGTCTCCCGAAATTTTGCCCCTACTTGCCGAGTACAAAGCCGACCCAACAGTCTTCGCTGATGGCAAACGGCGTGAAAACCCCATTTACGACGACAATCCATTCTACCTACGTGACTACAACCAGTGCATTAACTGTTGGCGTTGTGTGCAAGTTTGTGCAGAAGACGCGCAGTTTGCCTTTGCGCTCAACTTTGATGGACGCGGCTTTGAAACGCGCATTGGTACATTTGCCGGAAATGGCATGACAGATACTACCTGTGTGTTTTGTGGGCAGTGTGTCGGCGCATGCCCAACCGGTGCGCTGAAGCCAAAACGCCAAGCATTACTCGAAGAAGGGTATAACCCGGACGAAGTGTACTTTGCCACTCGTGCAAAGAACAAACGAAATTCGAAAAACACTGATTGATTACCCACCAATAATTTATTCTGCATTTCACGGTTATCTTTAGGCGGCTATCCATTGCAATGGGTGGGACTGCTTTGAGCATAAGTTTTTTCTGAAAGCACACAGCGCAATGTTCAAATGCGTTGCATCCATAACGACTGCCAGTTCTTAAATTCTCGTTCCTATGTCTAACTTATTATCTCCAGACCGAGTTGTTCGGACAACCTGCCCGTACTGTGGGGTTGGTTGCCAGATGAATTTGCATATCAAAGACGAAATGGTGTATCGCGTCACCGCACCCTTTGATGCTGAACCCAATCGCGGCATGTTGTGCGTGAAAGGTCGCTTTGGCACCGATTATGTGCGCCATCCCGCCCGTGTCGAAACGCCACTAATCCGCACCAACCGCGCAGAAGGACGGAGCGCCCCCGCTCAATGGCGTACCGCCACATGGGACGAAGCGCTGGACTACATTGCAGATGAACTGGTGCGCATTTATCGCGAACAGGGCGGAGACGCTTTGGCAACCTTTGCCAGCGCAAAAACCACCAACGAAGACAACTTCGTCTTGCAAAAAATGTTTCGCAGTTTACTGCACACCAATAATATTGACCACTGCGCTCGCTTGTGCCATGCTGGCTCGGTCACGGGTTTGAGCCTTTCGATAGGTTCTACTGCCATGTCAAACAGCATTGCCGAAATGGAACATTTGGAATGCTTTATTGTTACCGGTAGTAACACCAGCGAAACCCACCCGGTTATTGCCAACTTCTTAAAAAGAGCAGTGCGCAAGAACGGCGCAAAACTGATAGTGATTGACCCGCGTAAAGTGGAAATGACCGATTTTGCCCATTTATGGTTACGCCAAAAACCCGGCACCGATGTGGCAGTCTTTCAAGCAATGGCGCATGTCATTGTTAAAGAAGGACTTTACAAGCCAGAATTTATTGCCGAACGCACGGAAAATTTTGAGAACTATATCGAATCGCTGGAAGAATTTACCCCTGAGTGGGCAGAATCTATCAGTGGTGTGCCCGCCGAAGATATCCGTAGCGCCGCCCGCACCTATGCCAAAGCAGGGCGTGCCGCCATCTACTGGGGCATGGGCATTAGCCAAAGCACACACGGCACTGACAATACACTCTCTTTGGTAAATTTGGCAATGATGTGTGGGCATCTGGGCAAGCCGGGAACCGGTTTAAACCCATTGCGCGGACAAAACAATGTGCAAGGCTGTTCGGATAGTGGCGGCTTGCCCGCATTCTTAACCGCCTACCAACAACTGAAAGAACCAGCTATCAAAGCCAAGTTTGACCACTATTGGGGAACTGATATCAACCCAGTGCCGGGTCTTACCGTGACCGAAATTGTAGGTAATGCGGGACTAGGGAACGTGCGTGGCTTATTTGTAATGGGTGAAAACCCGATGATGAGTGAGCCCAACCAAACCCATGCACGCCATGCCCTTGAAAAATTGGAATTGTTGGTATGCCAAGACATCTTCATTAATGAAACAGGCGAAATGGCAGACGTGATTTTACCAGCCACCAGTTTTGCCGAAAAAGAAGGGACTTTCACCAACTCCGACCGCCGCGTACAACTGTGCCGTACCGCAGTCGCTCCAGTGGGCGAAAGCCGCCCCGATTGGGAAATTGTGTGTGATTTAGCCCAGCGCGTCCAAACCCGTTTGGGCATACAACTGACACACGGCTTTGACTACGCACACCCCAGCGAAATTTGGGAAGAGATGCGAGCGCTGACGCCCGAATGGCAGGGCATCACCTATGAGCGGATAGAACGCGAAGGTGGGGTACACTGGCCCTGCCCAGCCGAATCTCACCCGGGTACACCCTATCTATTTGCCGACACGTTCCCACGGGGTCGCGGCAAATTCTTCGAAATTCAGTACGGCACTGAATCCGAACAACCCAATGTTACATACCCCTTCCGCATGACCACCGGGCGTGTGCTGTACCATTGGCACGGGAGCACGATGAGCGGCAACTCTGCATTGGAAGAAGCCTTCCCAGAAGCCATTTGTGAACTCCACCCAGACGATGCCATTAGGCTTGACGTGAAAACGGGAGACTGGTTACGGATTAGCTCCAAACGGGGTAGTATTGAAATGCGGGCAATGGTGACAGAACGCAGTCCGCAGGGTACAGTGTTCGTACCGTTTCATTTTGTCGAAGCGGCGGCAAATTTGCTAACCTTAGACAAAAATGATGCCCGCGCCAAAATTCCCGATTACAAAAACACGGCTGTCCGCATTGAAAAGTGCGCTCCCCCACAAGGTTGGGACGCCGGTTATGCACTACCATTACTAGAGCGTGGAGCAATCAAAGACCCGGTGCAGGTGCATTAGCGTTCTATTCGACACAGGTTATCTGCGGTGTGCTTACCGAAGATCGAATCAAAAAGGGGCTGAATTTCAACCCCTTTTTGATTTTGCTTAATTAAGTTGTCCGGTATGCCTAGCACAGAACAACTTAGCGCGGAATCACCAGTACCATGCCCGGATACATCAAGTTGGGGTCTTTCTTAAGCGCAGGATTGGCGTTGATAATTGCCCGAGCGCTCACACCGGTTTTGCGTGCCACAATAAACAGCGTGTCGCCACTTTGAACCACGTAAGTATCTCCACTAGCGTTTGGGGTGGCAGTAGGCTGGGGTGTGCCACCGTTTGAAGCGGGTGTGGGGGATGCTACAGCCGGTGAGCCTCCGGCAGGCACCACTAACACCATGCCGGGGTACATCAAATTCGGATCTTTCTTAAGTGCGGGGTTGGCATTCATCAACGCTCGAGCGCTCACACCGGTTTTGCGTGCCACAATGTACAGGGTATCTCCTCGCTGTACCACATAAACATCCCCTGTAAAGGGCGGGTAAGTGGCAGATGGAACGAATGTGCCGCTAGCGCGGGTATTCACTGCTGTGGGGCTGGTTGCACTGTTTGCCGTACCCGCTGTCGTTGGTGTGGCGGTAGCAATTGGCGTAGCGGAAATAGTTGCCAACAGCGTGGGCGTGGCAGTATTTACGCTCAAGGTTGGCACTAAGGTGGGGGTGTGGGTCACCGTTGCCGATGCGGGGGTGGTTGCTTCTGTGGTGGGGGTACTGGTTTGCGCCCAAACTGGCAATCCGAGCGCAATCCCTGCCAAACCAGCACACAAACTTGCTAATAAAAATTGTTTCTTCATTATCTTATGCTCCAAAATTGAATTTATATTTGACACAGGTTATATTTGGCGTGTGTGCCGAATATCGAATTGCCCTTTTTCCATCAGACACTAAGGCGCAATTTCCATCCGTGTCAAATATAAATCTCGGCAGGCAAGAAAACATCTTGAGCCTGCCGGGGATGGCTTTCACTCGATTAAAACTTGATATCGTTCTTTTCCTCGTCCACCACTTTCAGTTCGCCAGCAACAGAAGAGACTTGTTCGCGGCGTACACGATCCATATAGGATTTGGAACGGTCAATTTCAGTAGTCAGCGTGTCAATGGTCTTTTGCATATTGCCCAAAGCTTCTAGCTTAAAGGTGCTGATAGTGTCCATTGTTTGATAAATATTACTAAACGCCGTTTGCAATTTTTCAATATCCACGGTGGAAGAGGATGCTTGCTTGTGTACTTCAGCCGTTTGGCGTTTCAGCATAGCGCTAGTACTTTCAATAATATTGCTGGTAGTGGTATTGAGTGCGTTGATTTGGTCCAATACCAACTTTTGATTGTTTAGGGCTTGGGCAACAATCACAGCAGTACGCAACGCCGAAACAGTGGTGGTGGTAGCGCGGTCAACACCCTTGATAAGTTCAAGGTTATTTTTGCGAATCATATCAAGAGCCAAATAGCCTTGTACACTTACTGCCATCTGCGTCAATAAATCTTGTACTTTTTGGCGCACATAAAATTGTAATTCTTCGCGGACAACCCGTGCCTTTTCCGGGTCGGTATTTTGGATGTCTGCAACACGCGCATCCAAAGCGGCATCAATGCGTTTGCCGACATAGATATATTGTTGCAGTTTTTCCATTGTCTGCCACAAATTCACCTTTTCTTGCTCAATGGTTGCATTGTCCTTGCGCAACTCATCCTGCCCGTGGTTAAGCGCGGTCAAAATAGCATTGATATGCCCTTGAGAAGATTGGTACATCAAGAAATAATCGCGAATTTTGTCGCCCATTGGCAAAATGCCGAGCAATTTCTTGGGGGAAAGTAGGTCGCCTTGACGGGCTGGGTCTAAGTCTTCTACGGTTTTGCGCAATTCGAGTAACGAGCGAGAAACGAGTGATTTATCACTAAACCCACCCGTTTCCATGCTCTTCAGCGGCTTGTCTAGGNNTCGCACTGGCGCGAATTTCATCACTACCCAAATTGTGAATAGAGCGCACTTTTTCTTCAAAAACCGGGCTGTGTAGTTCGCTGGAAACCACATCCTGAACAAATTGCGAGACGCGCTCATCCAACTTATCTAATTTGGCGGGATTCACTTTCACCAAACCATCCGCTTTGGGTGGCTCAATTGCCTTTACTTCCTTTGCTGGCTCTAATTGCAAGGTTTCTGGGGGGGCAAGTTCAATGACATCGTCAGACATAATAAACTCCTAAATTGGCATTTGTTAAGATTGACTTAATACTCTGTAGATTCGCAATTTTCATGCGTGCCGAGTATAGTACTCGCATTGTAAAAGAGCACACCTGCTTTGCAGGCGCAAGCAGTACAATTTTTACAACTGTCGAGGATAATCACAATGAGACACCGAAAACAAGCCGTTCGGCGGGCGGCGCAACAAAAATAGCTGTGTAATTTTGCAAGTTGTGCAAGATTAACTATACCACTTTTTATATTTGGCACAGGACAAATTTACGCTTTATTTCATTAGGAAAATAGCGCAAGCATCATGCGTGCTGAATATATCATACGCAAAACAGGAAAAATTGTTGCAAACCTTTTTTTCATTTATAATTCATCTCAATAAATGGACGAGTTCAATTCTGAACCTAGGGTTTTCTGTGTAAATTATGAGCATTCCTACAATCGTTATTAATCGCTTGCCAGTTTATTTGCGAGAATTGTTGCGTTTGGAAGCGGAAGGGCAAAGCGTAACAAGCTCGCAAGAATTAGCGCGGCGGTTGGGCATGAGTTCCGCGCAAATCCGTAAAGACCTTTCACACTTTGGCGAGTTTGGCAAGCAAGGAACCGGGTATCGCATTGATTTTTTGCGTCAACATTTGCAAAAAATCCTAAAAGTTGAACGGGAATGGGATGTGGCATTGATAGGCGCGGGCGACTTGGGGCAGGCAATTGCCCACAACAACAGTTTCGCCGCACGTGGTTTTCGCATTACCTGTATTTTTGACAGTTCTTCGGCTCGCATTGGAACTACCATCGCCAAGCTGGTCGTGCAATCTACCGACCTGCTGGAAGTGACCTTGCGTGAAAAAAATATCCGCATAGGCTTACTCGCTATCCCCGCCGAACACGCCCAAAAAGTGACCGACCGATTGGTAAAAGCTGGTATTGTCTCCATCCTAAATTATGCGCCAGTGAACCTGAGTGTGCCAGAAACAGTTCGGGTGCAATATATGGACCCTGTCATCCAACTGCAACGGATGACCTACTATCACCTTTAGTCGTCACCGGTAGAAAACTCTCACCAAACGAGTCCTGTGCTGGGGAAAAAACCCTAGGGAAAAAACCCTAGGGAAAAACCATCCAATCACACAAGATAGCTCCACCTAGCGGGTCAATATTCGGACCCAACGGTTCTGGCAAGCCATCGTATCCGTTTAAATAGCCGCCAGCGCCGTTCACTTGCAACGCGGCATCGGCAGAGAGTTCGCGGTCGCCCACTGCAATGGCATGGATATGCGGGGCAGAGCCAGCCCCCAGCGAGCCTGCCGCCCGAAACCATGCGGCAAAGCCTGCTTGGCGAAGTGCCAATACCATTGCATCCACTTCATCCGGGGGTAAAAATTCGGCTCGATTCTGTGGGTTGCGTACCGATATATCAAGCGCACCCCCGCCGGAATGTGTGCCAAAACTGGCAGAAACCGCATCATTATAAGAGCCTTGGGTGAGATAGAGCAAGTCTCCGTTCCCGTGGTACAGGCGATGGGCGTTTTCCAACATGGCGATGGTACGGGTATTTAAGGTGACGCCGCGATAGTCTACGCGAGTGTAATCGTCCGGTGGTGTGGCGCAAAAACCAACGGGGGTCGCGGATGGAATGGGGGTAAAGGTGGCAGTGGGTGGATGGGTGGCACTAGGCAGAAGCGGTACTGTGAGTGTGGCAGTTGGGGCAGGGGTCGGTGGTGGGATGCTAGGTGTTTGCTGGAGTAAGCTAGTGACTGTACCATTGAGCAAGGCTTCAATGGTAGCAGGGTGTGGCGTGACCGGTTGGCTGACACAAGCCAGCGTTATCAGCAAGGTGGCACAACCAGCCAACAACAACGGGTGAGTTTTTATTGTGTTCATCCACTTCTCCGGTAATTAGAGTAGGCACATGCGCTAGTGACCCAACATCGCCATTATACCCTGCTTTAAATTCCCCGAAAAAATTGGGGCTTGACAAAAGGGCTTTCATTGGTAAAATAAGCGAGTTCGTTACGCGCCCATGGTCTAGCGGTTAGGACACCACCCTTTCAAGGTGAGAGCCGGGGTTCGATTCCCCGTGGGCGTACCATCTTATACACTCTGTTGTATTACCACCAAAACCACTATCAATACGGTAGTGGTTTTTTTGTGTATAGAGCAGGTGCTAATAAAATTTTGTGCAGGAGAAATGATAGTTCTCGCCATCTCGTACCCACGTAGTTACTCAAAAACACTCAAAACAGGTGTTAAATGGGTTTTTGATACTTGTCCTTAAGATTATCACCCAATAACTTTGCCTGTTCTAAAATTGTCTTTATGGCTTGGTCTTGTTTCTCTGGTGGATAGCCGTGTTTCTTTAATATCCTTTTTATCATCACTCGCATTTTGGCTTGAACGCTTTCTTTCTTGTCCCAATCTATGGTTACAGAATTTTTTACGCTTATCACCAATTCTCTTGCGATGGTCTTTAAAATCTCGTCCCCTAATAGCTTAACTGCACTGTCGCTGACTTCCAATGCGTCATAAAATGCCAATTCTCTAAAGTCAAGATTTAGATTTTCTCCACGCTTGTCGGCTTCTTTGATTGCTTTGGCAAGTCTGATAAGTTCTTCAATGATTTCTGCGGCTGTCAAGGCGTTGTTTTGGTAGCGCTTGATGGCTTCTGCCAACATTTCGGAAAACTTCTTGCTCTGAACGATATTTCTTGTCGAACGCAGTTTGATTTCGTCATTGAGCAATCTCCGCAAAAGTTCTAAGGCTAAATTCTTTCTCGGCATATTCTTCAACTCTGCCATAAACTCGTCTGAAAGAATGTTCAAGCCGGATATTTCGGGGTTTTGCAAACCTGCCGCTTGGAAAATATCAATGACTTCTGTTGAAATCAAGGCATCTGAAATGATTTGTCGGATGGCTGTTTCTACTTCTTCATCGGTTCGCTGTTTCTTGCTTTCTCTCAGCTTGGTAATTCTGGCTTTGATAGCTTGGAAGAAGCTCAAATCATCTCTTATGGCTATGGCTTTGGGGTGCGGAACGGAAATCGCAAATGCTTTGGAAAGGTTGGAAACATGGGTGCTGAAACGCTCTTGTCCTTTGTCCAGTCCTAAAATGAAGTCGGTGGCATCTAAAAGGAAAGTGAGTTTTTCTCTGGGTTGCAAATCGAAAAAGCGTTTGTAATCGAAACCGTGAAACAAGTCCACCACAATTTCATAGAGTTCTTCCATCTTTGCAACGGCTTCTTGCTGGTCAAACTCGATTTTGCCTTTACCACCGCTGGAGGTGTAAACGCTCAAAGCTTTTTTTAGGTCTTGGGCTATGCCCAAATAGTCCACAATCAAACCGCCTTCTTTGTCTTTGAAAACTCGGTTTACTCTTGCGATGGCTTGCATCAGGTTGTGACCTGTCATTGGCTTGTCCACATACAATGTATGCAAACAAGGTGCGTCAAAACCTGTAAGCCACATATCCCGAACAATGACCAATTTCAATTCATCTTTTGGGTCTTTCANNCTCGCCTATGGACTTTCTTCTCGCTTTGTTGCGGATATGTTCTTGCCAATCCAAAGGGTCGGACGATGAACCTGTCATAATCACTTTGATGGCTCCTTTGTCATCATCGCCGCTATACCATTCAGGGCGGATTTTGATGATTTCATGGTGCAATGCCACACAGATTCGGCGGCTCATACACACAATCATGCCTTTGCCGTCAAATGCTTCACTCCGTTGTTCAAAGTGTTTTACAAGGTCTGCCGCAACTTGTCTTAATCGCTTGTCGCTCCCTACAATGGCTTCTTGTTGGGTCCATTTGGCAAAGCGTTGCTGGCGTTCGGTCAGTTCGTCTTCTTCGGTAACTTCTTCAATGCGTTGGTCAATGATTTCCTGTTCTTTNNGGCTAAACGGCTTTCATAGAAAATGCGAACAGTCGCTCCATCTTCAACGGCTTGCTGTATATCGTAAATGTCCACGTACTCGCCAAAAATGGCTTGTGTGCTTTTGTCTTCCTTTTCAATAGGTGTGCCCGTGAAACCAATAAACGAAGCATTGGGCAAAGCATCACGCATGTGTCGGGCATAGCCGTCAATGAAATCGTATTGGCTTCTGTGGGCTTCATCTGCTATCACTACGATGTTTCTGCGGTCGGATAGCTTGGGATAAGTTGCCCCTTTTTCTTCGGGCATAAATTTTTGAATGGTGGTGAATACCACACCACCCGAAGCCACAGCAAGCAAACTTTGCAAATGGCTTCGGCTTTCTGCCTGAACGGGTGTTTGCCTGAGAAGTTGCTGGCAGTTGCTGAATGTTTCAAAAAGTTGTTGGTCAAGGTCGTTGCGGTCGGTGAGTACCACAATAGTCGGGTTGTTCAGTTGTGGTGTAACCACCATTTTACCCGCATAAAAAACCATACTTAAGCTTTTGCCACTTCCTTGGGTATGCCAAACTACACCTGCTCTGGAGTCGCCAAAAACAGCCGAGGCTTTGATGGTGGAATGAATAGCTTTGTTAACGGCATAGTATTGATGATAAGCCGCTATTTTCTTCAAGGTTTTGTCTTTCGTTTTTTCAAAAACAATGAAGTGGCGTATCAGGTCAATAATGGTTTTCTTGTCTAGCATTCCACTCAACACCACATCCATTTCAATGTTGGCGTTTGGTGTTGGAAATAATGTTGAGTTGTAAATCTCGGCTGGCTCTGCTACGATATTGGTTGAGACAATCCCTTGTGGTTGCCCACTTGGAATTTTCCAACCACTGAAGCGGCTCCAATCGCTGGTAATCGTTCCTGCTTTGGCAAACCAACCATCTGTCACAATCAAAAAGCTGTTGTAATTAAATAGGGTAGGAATGGCTTGTTTGTAGGTCATCAACTGATTGTAAGCGGCTTTCAGGTCGGCTTTTTCATCTGTTGCGTTTTTGATTTCTATGACTACCAAAGGCAAGCCATTGATAAAGATGATGACATCAGGGCGTTTATTATTGTGGTTTTCTACAATGGTAAACTGATTGATGGCGGTAAAATCGTTGTTTTCGGGGTTTTGAAAATCAATCAGCCAAACTTTGAAGGTTTTGATTTGCTCACCTTCTCTGCCTTTTACATCCACGCCTTCGGTAATGAGTTTGTGAAAGGCTTCGTTGTTAGCCAATAAGTTGGTAAATGGAATTCGTGAAATGCTACGCAGGGCTTCTTCCCGAACTCCGGCTGGAATATCCCGATTGATTTTGTCAATAGCGGCTTGCAAGCGGTTGGTTAAAACCACTTCATTGTATTGCCGCTCAATGTTTGCCCCATTGAGAATTTCATAGCCTTGCTGTTGCAAGGTCTGCAATGCCATTTTTTCTATTTCTTCTTCTGAGAGGATGTTCATAGATAAAATTTATCGGCTGACCAATTTGCGGGATTGTTCATTATGTATCGGGAAATGGTTTGATAAGATTGTTCATCACGAATGATACGTTCCCAATAATTGCGTTGCCACAATTTACCCATCATTTCATTTTTTAATTTATAAATTTCCAAACACCCGTTTGCCACCAATGATTTGTACGCACCAACAATATCCCCCACCGTGGGGGCAACCCTTGCGGTTGCCCTATTATTTGGGTCATTTTGGGTATTTGGGGCAGGGTTCACCCCTGCCCCAACGGGATTCAACACAATGATACCGTGGATATGGTTGGGCATGATTTGGAAAACATCCAATTCTATGTTTGGAAACCTATCGCGTAATTTACCCCATTCGTCATAGGCAGTTTGCCCTAATGGATTCAGGTTCATTTCACCATTAAATACATTCCCAAATCGACAAATCCTATCCTGACAGCATATCGTAATAAAATATGCTCCTGCCTGCGAATAATCGTAGCCCTTCAACCGAATGGAACGCCGATGGTGGATGATGGGATTGTATTGGCTCATAATTTTACATTTGACACGTCTATTTCACCTGACATGAGTTTGGGGAGTAAGGAGTCGCGGATTTGTTTCAGGGTTTGGGTTTGTTGTTCGTTGGCAATAATTTTGTCGAAGATGGGTTTAAATACTGATTCCATCTCCCCTAAATTTGGGGGAATTAAACACAAGGCTTCAGTAATATGTTTTCGTTGAATATGCCCCATTGTTGTAGTTTTATCGTAAGCAATTTTTTTAAAGTTATCTAAATGATGTTGAATTTGTAAATAACAAAACCATAGGGGAAATTTGTCAGAAGTAACTTTAAATAAATGCTGGTTTAAAGCACCTTTCCCATAGTTCCAAAATTTTGCCACTAAAGTAGCAGACCAAGAAAAAAGCAGGTCTCCATCTTTAATAATGTATTTTTGGGGAACAGAATTATTTGCCTTATCGGTACTTTCTGTAATACCACTTTTTAATTCTCTTATTTTAATTACTGGTAAGTAATCATATTCAGAAGTGGCTGGATACTTCTGTAATGCTAAACCATTTAGGAAGTCTGCAATTTCATCTAATGGTTTTACTTCCCACCCCACCGGAATCTCCCCAAGCTCACTCTGCTTCATCTTGCCGTCTGCCCCCGGATAGTTGAAATGGACAAACCATTCTTTAAAAAGCGTTCGGGCAATTTCTTCAAGGGTTTGGTTCGTGGCAAGGTTGTTTTCGATTTTGTCGTCAATACTGCAAAGTATGGATGCTATTTTATTTTGAGTAAGGATATTGGGCAAATTAACTTGAATACGTTTTAAATCTTTTATTGGCAGTTGTGGTTGTGCACTTCCTGATGAAAAAGAAAAAACTTGCTCAATAAATAAACTTGATTTTAAAAATTGAAATAGGTATTTAATGTTTAATAGACTTTCGTCTATTGCTCTCAATATTACCATTCCTGAATTTATCCTAATATTTTCAAATGGAACTATTTCATTGTAAAGACCAATATTGCCAAGAGTTCCCCTTGTTGTCAGTACTATATCCCCCCTTTTTAATTTCCCTTTTCTTAATTCATTGTCTTTTTCAATCGTGATGAATTGCAAATCTTGAAAGTCAAAACCATCTCTTCTCACATTTCCTGTATTCAGAAAAAGACAATAACCTTTGTCTGTAAAGTCTTCCTTTTTAGGATAGTTTTTGCCCCTATCGCCATCAATGATGTCTAAAGGCATTTCATCAAAAGTTAATATTTTCCACTCGTTAAAACTCATATCCAATCCCCTTTAAGTTTTCACGAATGGTATTTTCTAACGCATTGTCTTTGGCAAATTGCTCGGCGAGTTTGGCGGTCAGGCTTTGCATTTTTTCATCAAAAGGGACATCATCTGCTTGCTCATCTTCAGTGCCTACATATCTGCCGGGCATCAGCACATAATTGTTTTGGCGTACTTCTTCCAAGCTGGCAGATTTGCAAAAGCCCGCTATGTCCTGATATTGGGCAGGGGAAAGTCCTGCCCCGACGGTACGCCATTTGTGGTAGGTACTGCTTATCAGGTCAATGTCGGCTTGCTCCAAAACTCGATTTCGCCGGTTTATCATTTTGCCCATTTTGCGGGCATCAATAAACAGAATGTCGTTTTCACGGTTACGGAAGGGCAAAGCCGAGGGCAAGTCATTGCCCTTACTCTCACCAGTACGGTTCTTCGCCAAAAACCACAAAGAAGCGGCAATGGTGGTATTGTAAAATAAATTGGCGGGTAGTGTAACCATACAGTCCACCAATCGGGCTTCAATCATATTTTTTCTGATTTCGCCTTCACTGCCTGTGTTGCTGTTCATACTGCCGTTTGCCAACACAATTCCTGCTGTGCCTGTGGGGCTAAGTTTGTGAATGAAGTGTTGCAACCAAGCATAGTTGGCGTTACCCAGTGGCGGAACGCCATATTTCCAGCGCACATCGTCACGCAGTTGCTCGCCTTTCCAATCGCTGATGTTAAACGGCGGATTGGCTATGATGTAATCGGCTTTCAGGTCGGGGTGCAGGTCATTGGTAAAGGTATCGCCAAATTGTATGTTGGCATCAATGCCCCGAATGGCAAGGTTCATTTTCGCCAATTTTACGGTGGTCGGGTTGCTTTCTTGCCCGTAAATACTCAGGTCGTCAATTTTACCTTGGTGGCTTTCAATGAATTTTTCACTCTGAACAAACATTCCGCCGCTACCGCAACAACCGTCATAAATTCTGCCTTTGTAGGGTTCGAGCATTTCCACCAAAAGTTTTACAATACTTTGTGGGGTGTAGAACTGTCCGCCGTTTTTGCCTTCGGCATCGGCAAACATTCCCAAAAAGTATTCATACACCTGTCCAAGAATGTCTTTGCCTTCGTAGCCACCGCCAAAACCGATTTTACTAATCAGGTCAATCAGTTCACCCAAACGTTGTTTGTCTAAGTCCGGGTCAGCATAGTTTTTAGGCAACACACCTTTCAAACTATCATTGGTTTTTTCAATGCTGTCCATTGCTTGGTCAATCAGAATACCGATTGATGGTTGTTTGGCATTGTCTCTCAAAAAAGACCAACGGGCTTTTTCAGGAACATAAAAAACATTTTCAGCCAAATATTCGTCCGGGTCTTCGGGATTTGCACCTTCATATTCTCCTTGTCCTTCATGTAACTTTTGGTGCAGTTCAGCAAATGCGTCTGAAATGTATTTCAGGAAAATAAGTCCCAAAACAACGTGTTTGTATTCAGCCGCATCCATATTGCTTCGCAACTTGTCAGCCGCCGCCCAAAGAGTCTTTTCAATTTCTCTAATATCGCTCATTTTGAATAGTTGCCAATTAATATAAATATTGCTCAAATTGATTGCTTGATGTATATTCGACACGGGTTGTCTTCGGTACACATGCCGAAGAGCGATTTGCGCTGGTTTGCTTACGGGAAAAAGCGCAGTTCCCATCCGTGTTGAATATAGCAGAATACCACAAACAATCTTAGAGTTTGAATAAACAAATCTCCCGAAAAACAAAACTTGACTCAATCTATGGCGCGTATGTCAATACATACAATTCCTTGTGTATCGGATTGTAAGCAACCCTTTAATTCTGCAGATAACCATTATAGCATTATTTTAAAGTGCTTCAAGAGAGCTTTTACGGAAGGGTGCGGTTCAAAGTTTCGG
>DKKK01000159.1 GCA_002455215.1 Anaerolineales bacterium UBA6668
CAAGCCCCAGAATCTCTGCCCGGCAGACCGCTTTCTGCCAAAGTCCATGAATCGCAGCAGGCTATGCAAACCTCGACCAATCGCCCTTTCCTTTCGCTGATCCTCCCGGTTCTCAATGAAGCGGCGACGATCTGCGAACAATTGGCGTTGCTTCAAGAGTTGCGCAGTCGCGGCGTCGAACTGCTGCTGGTCGATGGCGGCAGTTGCGACGGGACGCCAGACCTGGCGCGACCTGGGGTCGACCGACTGCTCGAATCGCCTCGTGGCCGGGCGACGCAGATGAACGCAGGGGCGCACGCTAGCCAGGGTGAGGTGTTGCTCTTTCTGCATGCTGATACCACGCTGCCGCCCGCGGCCGACGAGCTGATCCGGGCCGCGATGACTGCCAATGTAGCCTGGGGACGCTTCGACGTGCGTATTGACGGTCACCAGCCACTGCTGCGCGTTGTCGAATCGATGATGAATTGGCGCTCGCGCTTGAGCGGTATTGCCACCGGTGATCAGGGGATTTTCGTTCGCCGTGAGGTTTTCGAGCGCCTCGGTGGCTATCCAGAACTGCCATTGATGGAGGACATCGCCTTGTCCAGGCAGCTCAGGCGAATCGCTCGACCGGCCTGCCTGCGCGAACGGGTACTGACCTCCGGACGACGTTGGCAGAAGCACGGCGTTCTGCGAACGATTCTGCTGATGTGGCACCTGCGCGCGAGTTATTTTTTTGGCGCGGACCCGCAGCAATTGGCGATTCGCTATGGCTATCGGCCACGCCAGCGCTGAGTTGCCCGGCATCGCCGTCTTTGCCCGCGCGCCACAGGCCGGTGCTGCCAAGACCCGCCTGATTCCTGCCCTCGGTGCGGCCGCCGCCGCCCGCCTGCAACGCGTGCTAACGGTTGACCCCGGTATGGGTGTCGTGCGCCATGTGGACGCGGGCTACCCCGAAGCCATTGCCTTTGCCCGTGCCAATGGAGTCAAGATTCCGATGGAAAATCAAGGGGATTAAGATAGCTAAGGGAATTAAAGGAATTAAGTAAAATTCAGCATTCAACATTCACCATTCATCCTTCCACCTGCTCATGCTTTTTATTTCCGGTCAATCTCTCACGCTCGAACAAGTTGCCCAAGTTGCCATGCACAACGAACCGGTTGCGCTAGAGCCACACGCTCGCGAAAAAGTGGCACGCGCCGCCCAAGCCGTGCAAACCCTGCTCGCTCGTGGAGAAGTGGCGTATGGCATTACCACTGGCTTTGGCGCATTTAAAGACCGCATCATCTCACCTGAGCAAGTCGAAACCTTGCAACGCAACATTTTGATTTCCCATGCCGTTGGGGTGGGGAACTTGTTTGACCGTGCCACCACACGTGCCATCATGCTCATCCGCGCCAACACGCTGGCACACGGGCACTCCGGCATCCGCCCCACCACCTTGCAATTGCTGTTGAACCTGCTGAATGTGGGCATTCATCCCTGCATTCCCCAAAAGGGTTCACTTGGGGCGAGTGGCGACCTTGCCCCATTGGCACACATGGCATTGGTCTTGATTGGTGAAGGTATGGCAGAATATCAGGGTGAAATTGTCTCGGCTGAGACTGCATTGGCAAGGGCGGGTTTGCAACCGGTGGTTTTGGCGGCAAAGGAAGGGCTGGCACTCACCAACGGCACCGCGGTGATGGCGGCAATCGGCACATTGGCAGTGTTGCGTGCCGAAAAACTGGCAGAATTGGCAGATACTGCCGGATGCCTGAGCCTGGAAGCTCTAAATGGTACACCTGCCGCTTTTGATGCCCGCATTCATGCCTTGCGTCCCCACCCGCGCCAAGTGGAATGCGCCGCTCACCTACGCGAATTGCTTGCCGGTAGCGATTTTACCCGCCAGCACGACCCCGCCAATGTGCAAGATGCCTATACCTTACGTTGTATCCCGCAGGTGCATGGGGCGGCACGCGATGCCATTGCCTATGCTCGCTGGGTGATGCAAATTGAGCTAAACGCGGTGACCGACAACCCGCTTATTTTTGTGGACACAGCCAGTGGGCAGATTGATGTGCTTTCGGGCGGAAATTTTCATGGAGAACCCATCGCCATTGCCCTAGACTATATGGCGATAGCCCTGACCGAACTGGGTAACATCTCTGAACGGCGGATTATGCGCTTGACAGATGAGTGTTCAAATGCCCACACCTTACCCGCCTTTTTAACTCCCAATGGTGGCTTAAACTCCGGCTTTATGATTACGCAATATACTGCCGCCGCGCTTGCCACTGAAAATAAGGTGCTTTCTCACCCAGCTAGTGTGGATACCATCCCAACCAGTGCCAATGTGGAAGACCATGTCAGCATGGGACTGACCGCCGGCTTGAAGGTTTGTCAGATATTGGAAAATCTCAGTCAGATTTTGGCAATTGAACTGTTTGCCGCCGCGCAAGGCATTGACTTCCGCAAACAGGTTTTGCCGCCAACCGCGTCACTAGGGGCGGGCACAGCACCGGTTTACCAGTCCATCCGCAAAATTGTGCCTTTCATTGCAGAAGATACACTCATGTCTATTCATTTGCAGGCGATGATTCGCTGGGTAGGGAGTTGTGAATTGTGAATGATAAATTTTCGTAACTCCTTTGATTTCTTTAATTTAACGTAACTACTCAGTCTAATTGAGCAGAAACACTTAAACTGTCAGAACTTAAGATTTCTCACTCGCTCTGCTCGTTCGAAATGACAAGCAGTCACTCCTATCATTTCGAACGCAGTGAGAAATCCTGCTGATTGGGCAGAAAAATATCTCGACTGTGTGAATATGTATATTACTGCTTGTGAAAAAACCATCGTTGATTGGGCATTGGCGCAAAGAAGCACATGCCTGAGCAGTTACAATTTAACTTCCTTAACTTTTTAATTTTGCTGACTCTTCTTTCTCTTCCTTTCGATAACGGCATTCGCACCATGTTGCGCTTTCGGCGCGGAGTGGTGGGGGCGGCGGACGCGCCTGCGGCAATTCTCTCCGCCTTGCCTGCCCACATCCCGGTTCGGCATCTGCCACTCGAAGCGTATAACCTGCCTGTTGCAACAGAACTACTCTCATCTGTCAGGCACTTACACCAGCAGGTACAAGCTACCGAGCAAGCGCACAACCTGGTGGCGCAAGCTGTGGCGGAAACGCTGGCGGCGGGGGATTTTCCGCTTTCGCTAGGCGGTGACCACTCCCTGGCTTATCCGCTGGTGCAGGGGGTCGTGCGGGCACAGGTGGGCAAGCGTTTGGGCGTGGTATATCTGGATGCTCATTTTGACTTGCGCCCGTTGGAAAGCGATTTGGGGCTTGACGGGGTGTTGAGCAGTGGTAACGCTTTTTATCGCTTGTTGAGCGAAGGCGTTTTGGCGGGTGAGCAGTTGGCAGTCGTTGGGATCTACCCAAGCGGCACAGAAATCTACCAATCACAGCTAAATTATGCGCATAGGCACAATATGTTGGTGGTGACAGATGAACAATGCGCTGAAATAGGTCGGGTGACCCAGCAAATTTTGGCGCACCTGGCGGGGTGTGACACCCTGTATTTGGGAATTGACCTAGACGTGTTGGCACAGCCGTATGCTCCAGCAGTGAGTGCGCCGGCTGTGCGCGGCTTGTCGTTGGAATTTGTGTTGGGGGTGGTGCGAGCCATGCAAGCAACCGGCAAATTGGTGGGTGCTGACCTGATGGAAGCCTCCAGCCGCCACAGCCCTTGGCAAAGCTTGTTCGGCATCCCTGACGAAGAAACGCCCACCCAAAAAGCAGAAAAACTTGCCACAACCGCACAAACTGCCGCCGGCATCATTCGCGCATTCGTTTTATAATCGTTTCCCTTCTAATATTTTTTGAAATGTTTCGCACGCCGTTAATTCCCCTAATTTCGTAATTCCTTGATAACTTCGCTCTCCACGCCTGTCCTTCAAACTACCGACTTGGATTTTCACCACTTCGAGCTAGCAGACGCGCCTTTTCTTCTGCGCTTGATGAACCAGCCGAGCTATCACCGATTCATTGGCGACCGAAATTTGCGCTCGCTTTCCGATATGGAAGATTACCTGACTCAAAAAATCTTACCGAGTTACCCAAACAACGGCTTTGGCTTGTATAAACTGAGCTTACGCCAAACCCACCAAGCTATTGGCATGTTTGGATTGCTCAGCCGCCCCTTCTTACCGGCGGTGGATATCGGATACGTCTTGTTGGATGAGTTCAGTGGCAAGGGATATGCGTTCTCTGCCGCTCAAGCACTCGTACAATATGCGACAACGGTATTGCATCTGCCGCGCCTGCTCGCCATCGTTCTACCTGGTAATGTCCGCTCCATCCACCTGTTAAAAAAACTTGGCTTTACTTTTCAAGGGACATTTTCGCTACCTTCGGGGGAAATTTTGGAGAAACATGCTAAAGAATTAGCCGCAATTGTCTGAACCGTACTAATCCCACCATGCACGTTGACACACTCATCCTTCACGCCGCCCAACTCATCACCTGTGCCAGCCCCAATTCCCCCAAACGCGGAAAAGCCATGCAAACTCTGGACAACATTCCAGATGGCGCACTGGCAATTGCCGCTGGTAAAATCGTGGCAGTTGGCACAACCGCCCAAGTTGGCTCAGAATTCACTGCTGACCAAGTCCTATCTGCTCAAGGCAAAGTCGTTTGCCCGGGTTTTGTAGATTGCCACACACACTTGGTCTATGCCGGCGACCGGCTGATGGAATTTGAAATGCGCATTGGGGGTGCCAGCTATCTGGAAATTATGGCGGCAGGTGGGGGAATCGTGCGCACTGCCCAAGCGGTACGCAATGCCAGTGTGGCGCAATTGGTGGCAGAGAGTTTGCCACGCCTGCAGGCAATGTTGGCATTGGGCACGACCACCGCCGAAATTAAAACTGGCTACGGACTAACAACGCAAAGCGAACTTCACATGCTGGAGGCAATCGGCGCACTGGCACAGCAACAACCCGTCACGCTCGTTCCCACCTTCTTGGGGGCGCACGCCATCCCAGCCGAATACCAAGCAGACCCGCAAGCCTACACCGAACAGGTTATCCAAGAGATGCTCCCCGCCGCCGCCGAGTGGTACCGTCAGAGCCTGTTCCCCCAGCGCGGATTGCCCTTCTTTTGCGATGTCTTTTGCGAACAAAATGCCTTCAGCTTGGCACAATCTCAGCAGGTGCTATCGGCGGGAAAAGCACACGGAATGGCAATCAAAATCCATGCCGATGAATTTACTTCACTGGGTGGGGTAGGGTTGGCTGTGGAAATGGGTGCGGTTTCGGTGGACCATCTGGATGTTACCACCGTGCAAGACTTTGCACGGTTGGCAGGCTCCTCAACGGTGGGGGTGATGTTGCCCGCAGTAAATTTTAACTTGGGCAGTACACACTTCGCCTCTGCCAGAGCGTTCTTGGCGGCAGGGGGCGCACTAGCCCTTTCCACCGATATTAACCCCGGCTCTGCACCCTGCCCATCCCTGCCATTTGTTATGGCACTTGCCTGTCGCTATCAAAAACTTTCTCCCGCCGAAGCCCTCCATGCCGTCACCATCAATGCCGCTCATGCCCTGGGTTTGGGGCATTGGGTCGGTTCATTGGAAGTTGGCAAGCAAGCTGACTTCTTGCTGTTGCAAACCAACGACTATCGCGCACTGGCATATGAATTTGGTGGCAACTTGGTGGCGCAAGTGTGGAAGGCGGGCAAACAGATGATGGGATAGTCATTTCGAATGAGCGAAGCGCGTGAAAACTCTTTGAGCACAATGGGCAGGATTTCTCCCTGCGGTCGAAATGACTCGAGTGTGCTTTCGCTAGCGGGGAAGAACCCACTTTTCTGAACTGCGTCATCCGATAATCCATCCAATCTGCGTCCCCCATTAGGAGCATATCGGTAAAGCCCTACTGCCCGCAACACGGATTTCAGGGAAGAA
>DKKK01000104.1:0-7589 GCA_002455215.1 Anaerolineales bacterium UBA6668
GAGTGAGAAATCTTGGATATTCGGTACACCGGGCAGGATTTCTCCCTTCGGTCGAAATGACCCGAAAATCAGACAATCATCCAATACAAAATATCCAGCCGCGAACACATCCTTAGCTCCATAATTACTTTAATTTCTTAACTTACATGATGTTTCCCGAACTCACACCGCGCCAAGAATACCTGCTCGACCTCATCATCCGCGAATATGTGGACAGCCCCAAAACCAGCGGGGTAGGTTCAAAACTGCTGGCAGACCGCTACGCCCTCGAAATTAGCTCCGCCACCATCCGCAATGAAATGGCGGCACTCACCAACTTGGGCTTGCTCCAACAGCCGCACACCTCTGCTGGGCGCATCCCCACCGAAACAGCCTACCGCTACTTTGTCAGCCGCCTGGTGAAGGAAGAAGCCTTGCCAGTGCAGGAACGCCACCTCATCAACCACCAGTTCCACCAAGTGCGCTCCGATGTGGACCAATGGGCACGCCTTGCCGCTTCGGTACTTTCCCAGCACACCCAAAACGCCAGCATCGTCACCAGCCTACACGCCGAGCAATCGCGCTTCAAACACCTAGAGCTGATTAGCACCCGCGAACGGCAAGTGCTGATGGTGTTGGTTTTGCAAGGGGGCAGTGTGCAACAACAACTGATTAGCCTGAGCGAGCCGGTTCCCCAAACGCAACTCTCGGCGGTTGCCAGCCGCCTAAATGAACGATTGTTTGACAAAACCACCCATGACATCAGCACAATTCCGCAAGTGGGTGACGCGTTAGAGCAAGATGTACGAACCATTGTGCTCAACCTAATGCGCCGTTCCGACACTCTGTCAGCCGGGCAAGTGTACCGGGATGGGCTTCAGCACTTGTTGGCGGTCAATGGCTTTGGCGAGAGTGCTCGCGCCCAGCAAGTGCTCCAACTGCTGGCAGAACACACCTTCATTGAAAGCATACTCACCCGCCTGCTAGACCCCGGCATAGGGGTGGTGCAGGTGGTGATTGCTGGGCAAAGTGATTTGGCAGAGTTAACCGATGTGGCAATGGTCATTTCGCGCTACGGCACTGCCCAAGTGGGTACAGGGGCGCTGGGCGTGGTGGGTCCCACTCGCATGGGCTACGAGCGTGCCATCAGTGCTGTGCGCTATGTCAGTGGCTTGCTCACCGAAATGGTCAGCGAAAGCTATGGTTAGGCGATTTTTGAGTACGATAATCTCCCCTGAAAAAATCGGCTGAAAGGGCGGAATTTAAAACGCCAATAGCGGAAGGCTAAAACACTAAAAATGCCTTGCGAAAAAAGGCAAACGCTACCCAGAATGATTAAAAAAATTTAAGGTTGACCCCCTAAATATAGAAAAAAAGGCAAAAAAAGGGGGTAGTACCCCTATATATGGGGGCGCTATCCTTTAATGGCTACTTCGACACCTTTATAACAAAAACACTTCAAGGTTTGAATCACTTAACTTTTTACATCGCAATTATTAAATAATTTAAGATATAGAAACCTTAAAACAAAAAAAATTTTTGGGTAATAAAACCCTGCAATTGCTTGCATTCTGCTCGTCTTGGGCATAAAATAAGCGCATTGATAGACACCTTCTGAGCAGTAAACATTCAGCATGAGGTTCAGAATATCACAATTTTCCCTAAAGTAAAATTTGTGATGGTTGTGCCTGTTGAATTAAGAAGTGCTTACCAAAAAAATATTTCGCAAAAACCAATAACATCAACGTTGGCACGTTGTCTCCCTCGAATTTGGTTGATTATTTCAGCCTTTGCTTGTTCGACTCGTGTCAAAAATACGGCATTAGAATCCTGTTTACAGGTATGAGTTTTCGGTATGAAACCTGAACAAATTTGGCAAGCCGCTCTCGGCGAGTTA
Organism: Anaerolineales bacterium UBA6668; assembly: GCA_002455215.1. Classification (GTDB taxonomy): domain Bacteria; phylum Chloroflexota; class Anaerolineae; order Anaerolineales; family UBA6668; genus UBA6668. The sequence continues at coordinate 1,877 of DKKK01000104.1, forward strand.
CAAATTCAACTGACCAAAGCAACTTACGATACGTGGTTGCGTGACACCCGCTATGTCGCATTTGAAGACAATGTGTTCTTCATCGGTACACCGACCGGGTATGCCAAAGATTGGTTGGAGAACCGCCTATACGGAACGATTCGCCGCACCTTGCAGGGCATTTCGCGCAAAACGGTAGATGTCAAATTCTCGGTGTGGGCAAATGCGGTGGAAGGGGTGAAGGTTGTGCAAAACTTGCATGGCGACCCAACCCCCAAAGCTCACGCCAAATCTGCCACTGTCGCCGCTCCCAGCCATTTCACCAGTGACGGACGCATCTTAAACTCCAAGTATCGTTTCGAAAATTACATTGTGGGCAAAAGCAACCGCCTAGCACATGCCGCCTGCATTGCCACTGCTGAAAATCCTGCCACTGCCTATAACCCGCTCTTTTTGCATGGTGGGGTCGGGCTCGGCAAGACACATTTGCTCCAAGCGATTGGCAATTACTGTGCCGCACAAGGCATGACGGTGCTGTATGTTTCTGCTGAAGATTTTGCCAATGAACTAATTTCGAGTATTCGCAGTCATAGTACCGAAAATTTCCGCGAGAAATACCGCAAAATTGATGTGTTGTTGATGGATGATGTGCAGTTTATTGCCGGTAAGGATGCCACGCAAGAAGAGTTTTTTCACACTTTCAATGCCTTGCACCAGAACAACAAACAATTGGTGCTGAGTTCCGACCGCCACCCCAAATCGTTTAACACGCTAGAAGAACGCTTGCGCTCACGCTTTGAATGGGGCTTGACGGTGGATATCCAGCCACCCGACCTAGAAACCCGCATTGCCATTTTGCAGAGCAAAGCCGAAGAGCGCGGACGCGAAGTGCCGGCAGATGTGTTGGATTTGTTGGCTCGCCGCGTGCAGAGCAACATCCGCGAACTGGAAGGGGCGCTGAACCGCCTGCTGGCAAATGCCGACTTGCTCAAAATGCCGATGAACGCCCAATTGGTAGACCACACCATCACGGAGTGGATTCCTAGCCACCAAACCCCCACACCGGATGCGGTTCTCAAAGCGGTGGCGGAAACTGCCCAAGTGAGTCTTGATGAATTGAAAGGTCCCAGCCGCAAAAAGGAGATTGCCCAATATCGTCAAATGGCAATGTTCTTGCTCCGCGAAGAAGCCGAGCAATCCCTGCCGGAAATCGGTAATTTGTTGGGTGGGCGCGACCACACCACTATCAAGTACGGTCACGAAAAAATCAAGGATGAAGTGGAGTGTAATTCAGAAGTGCGCCGCATGGTCAGCCAGATGAAGGAACGTATCTATAACCGCCGCTAGGCATACGCACCCCAAAAAAGTGTATCCAAATTGTAAATAGTAAAAAGCCCCACTGACAACGTTCAGCGGGGCTTTTTTGATAGATGTGCTTGGATGAGCAGGATAAACCCGCAAGTTGAGTACTGCCTATTCACAATGGGCAGTACTATTCGCCATCACCCATCATAACGAGAGTCTTCGATTTGCTGGGCGCGTTTTTGCGCGGGTGATTGAAAGGTTGGGGTTGGCTCGGCGGGCTTTTCGGCTTGAATAGCGGCAGACAACTCGCCGGGGCTGGCACGCCTGACCACATTCCAGCGTCCACAATGCGGACAGCGGTCAAACTTACCTACAAAGCTGATGTTTAATGCCCACCAATGACGCGAGAATGGGCGTGCGCAATTTGGGCAGATAGCGCCTCCTAGCCAGCCAAAGGTGCGTTCTGTGCCGAGCGGGACGGGCTGTGCCTGCCGGCTAGAGTGCCAACTGGCAAGAATGCCGATGCCCATCAATGCCAAAATTCCCCCAACAATTGGCACGGCAAATTTTTTTACCCCACCCGCCACTTGTGCCGCCGAGAGAAATTTGGCTGTGATTGGGTTGGGGTTGATTTCGCGCCCGTCTTGCAGGATGACCTGGGCAGAAAAGGTGTGCTCACCCGTTGGGTAGTTGTCAGTGCTGAATTGCACCTGCCACGGGGCGGCAAGTAGGCGTGTGCCTAGCGCTTGTCCATCCAGCAAAAACTGCACTTCGGACACCGACTCGGCATTTTCAAGCGACAAGGTAAACAAGCCTTGAATATCCTGTCCAAAGCCACCATAACCAAAATTGCGCTGTAAGCGGAGGGTTGGCTGAGTGGGTGGGGTGCTTTGGGCTAGGGTAGGCTGAACACCGAGCAGGAGTAACAGGATGAGTGGTAGGAATTTTTTCATAGCAGGTTGGTGCGGCGGGCAGAGCGCACTCATTTGCGTATTATACCCAGCCTGAGTAAAAATTGCGTATTTTCATTCAGACTTTCAACAACCAGCCACCAGCCATTAAACTGAACTTTTTAAATAAAGTGAAAAAGCGCAACTTTCATCTATGTCGAATGACCTCGCAAGCGGAGCGATTCCGGACTCAAGTAACTGAGAAGGATTCTTAACGTCTAATTAGAGGTAAATGATAGTGTTAATAGAAAAGAAGTTTGCTTTGCTAGAAATTTATCTGGGGTGCTATACTCGCAAAACAAAATTGATATACACCCTTGAATGGCATTTTTCTATATCGGGCATCTATGAGAATTGTTTGACCCATACACAACCTATACGCCGAAAAAATGGATAGGAAGTTTTGACANNTAAATTGTAAATGAAAATACTTCTAATTAACCCGCCACATACTGCAATTGGTAGCCGAATTCCACACGAATCATTGCCGCCCCTTGGACTATTGGCACTTGGTGGACCTTTGATAGACATGGGTCACCAAGTTCGACTGTTAGACGCGGATAGGCTATTTTTGAGTGTAGAGCAAATTCTTGCGCAAGTTTCCCCGAAAACGACTGATTTAGTGATGATTGGTCACTCTGGTTCTAGTTCAGTGCATCGAACAGTCGTGAAGATTTGCGAGAGCATAAAATCACAGTACTCCCATATCCCGATAGTTTATGGCGGCGTTTATCCCACTTATCATTGGGATGAAATTTTTAAAGAGTGCAATGAGATAGACATCATTGTGCGTGGGGAGGGAGAGAAAACGGTTTGTGAATTGATGGAGGCAATTGAAAGTGAAAAGTCACTTGCTGAAGTGGCAGGAATTGCCTTTCGTCAAGATGAAAAAGCCTACGCAACGCCCAATGCGTCCGTCATTTCCAACTTAGATCAATATCGCATTGGGTGGGAACTGATTTCACATCGGGATTATTCCTATTGGGGTGGGAAGCGGGCGGTTGTTGTTCAATTTTCGCGGGGCTGTCCGTTTTTGTGTAGTTATTGTGGTCAAAGGGGATTTTGGACAAAATGGCGACACCGCGACCCAGTGAAATTTGCAAAAGAATTGGCACGCTTATATCGTGAAGAAGGGGTTGAACTGATTAATTTTGCCGATGAGCTACCTTCCGGCTCCAGAAAAGTATGGCAATCCTTTTTGGAAGCACTCATTGCAGAAAATGTTTCGCTATTGTTGGTGGGTTCAACGCGTACCAGTGACATTGTCCGAGACAAAGATATTCTTCACCTGTATAAAAAAGCTGGCTTTGTTCGCTTTTTGCTGGGAATTGAAACCTACAATGAAGAAACGATGTCACGTATTCGCAAAGGGGGCACGGTATCCCAAGACCGAGAAGCAATTCAGCTATTACGGGCACATGGAATTATTTCAATGGCGACCTATGTGGTGGGTTTTCAAGAAGAAAGGGATATGGATTATTGGCATTCTTATCGTCATTTGCTATCGTACGATCCTGACCAAGTCCAATTATTGTACGCAACTCCGCATAAATGGACACCTTTTTATAAAACTGTTGAGAACCGGCGAGTGATTCAACTTGACCAAAACAAATGGGACTATAAACATCAGGTACTAGAAGCCAAACGCGTCCCTGCTTGGCGGGTTTTTGCTTGGTTTAAGCTGATTGAACTCTTTATGCAGGCAAGACCGAAGGTGGTGTGGCGGATGCTTTTTCACCCCGATTCTGAATATAGACATGCTATGCGCTGGTATACACAAATTGGACGACGAGTGTGGTTTCATGAATGGTTTGAATTTCTATTTCACACCAAAATTGAGCAGGCTGGTCCATTACTCGCCGAGTTTATGGGGGAAAATTTTGATATGAGAGAATACTCAATGGAAGTAAGAAGAAAGCATACTGTTACAACAGGTACAACCTTAGCAAATTGGAAAAGTGAAATCTAGTCGCACTTTGCTAGCTTTTGCAAGTATAGATTTCCCAAATTGAGTTTTCGCAAGCCGAAACAGGTGTAAAATTCAACCAGCCGTTCCCACTGTTTACTTCATACCCCACCAACTATGCTACCACTCAATCAATCGCTCGAATTTCTGTCACAACTTCGCCAAAACAACAACCGGGATTGGTTTAATGCCAACCAGGCTAGCTACGAAGCGGCATTGGCAGAATTTAGCCAGTTTGTGGCGCATCTCATTGACGAATTTCGCCTGCCTGACACGCTTTTTGCCCTGCAAGCCAAAGACTGCATTGCCCGCATTTACCGCGACATCCGCTTTTCCAAAGACAAGTCGCCCTATAAGACGAACTTTGGCGCGTATATCGCCCGCGATGGGTGGAAGTCCAACCGGTTAGGTTATTACCTTGGCATTGAGCCGGGCGGACGCTCGATAGTGGCAGGAGGGTGGTACGCTCCTAGCCCAGCGCAACTCCAACGCTTTCGCTCTGCTATCAGCGCCGATAGCACCAACCTTACCGCCATTGTGCAAGCGCCATCCTTTGTGCAGAACTTTGGCAAGTTAACGGGTGAAAGCCTAAAAAGCGCACCGAAAGGTTATGACAGCCAGCACGCCAACATCGAATGGTTGCGACTGAAGCAAATCACGGTGGTACACCCCTTTACGGATGAGCAAACGCTGTCAGACGATTTCTTCCCGCAGGTGGTGAATCATTGCCATGCTATGCGCCCATTTTTGGATTATTTGCAAAGTGTACCCTGAGTAACGGGACAATTTTAAAAAAGGTTGATATGCACTACCTGTCAACTTGTATATGATGGATATAGCCCATATTCCTACCCCAGCGTAGCCGTTCTTCCCCCTATTTTTCAGCCTGCTCTTTCTTTGCGTTGCGTTCGGCTTGACGGCGATTCGAATCTTCAATGGCTGTTTCGCCAACCAATCCAATCAGCCCAGCGATAATTCCCAATCCTATAAAAATATAAAAGGTGGTGAATATTTTTGTCAGTGGCGTAGTTGGGCTAAAATCGCCGTATCCGATGGTTGCCAGTGTAACCACGGTAAAATAATACGCATCTACCCAGTTTGTGATGGTGGGTTCGTATTGGTGGTAAAACCACATTCCAAGTCCAATGGTCGAAAAGGCTACCAATAGCAATCCGCGGCTTTCCTGTTTGCGGAACATTGCCGAAAAGATGCGAAAGAAAAACTTGAGAATTGCAAAAATGCCCAAAAATGGCATGGCTAGCTCCTATGGCTGAAGTGGCTACCGGCGCTTTACTCTTTTACAAATATATTCGGCAGGCAAGCCAAAAATAAAACGACTTAGTGGGGAGTATAACTGATTTTTCCGAAAAGAAAAAGCCATATTGCCCTGAGTGAAATTTACACGGTTTTTCTAAGAGAAAAAGGTAGTTTTGCCCTGTGGCGAATAGCGAAACGCCTTGCCAATCACTCGGCACTAAATTGTAAAAGTGATGTAACTGCTCAGCTTGGTTGG
>DKKK01000104.1:7759-16602 GCA_002455215.1 Anaerolineales bacterium UBA6668
CCACTAGCCTGAGCAGTTACAAAGTGATTGCATTTTCTGCGGCATTGTGGCATAATTCAGCCAACTTAATACCTTTTTGCCTTGAAAGAGACAAGTCGGCATTGGCAGGTTCATCCAGCGAGTTTGGGGCGGTGACAGCCAAACAGAAACCCAATGACCGATATCCCTCCGGAGCAGTTTTCTGAAGCCAGTGGTGAGTAAGAAAACCGGGAGCCGCCCGATAACGCGGTACAAGTCTGGGTGCAAACCCGCACTTGGTAGAGCGACAGCACAGCGTGTTGTAAGCAGGGTGGTACCGCGAATGTAAAGCCTTCGTCCCTGAGTGGACAAAGGCTTTTTTGTTTTAAACTACTGATGAAACGTTTCTCCTTACTACTCGCCGGTTTCTATTTGTTATTTTTGGCATTGTGGGCGGCTTTGTATTGGCTCAGCGGCGACCAACTGGCTTGGGTCGCGGCATTGAATGCGTTTGCGCCCTACCTGTTCCTGCCCGCCGTGTTTTTGCCTGCCGTTGCCGTGTTTACCCGCAAGGGGTGGCTGTGGCTGGCATTGCTGGGCGTGCTGGTATTGTGGGTGGCGCTCTTTGGGCGCTTATTCACCCGCCAAACAGTTGCGCCTACGACATCTGCCAGTTTTCGCGTGCTCAGTTTTAATGTGCATGGCGGTAATTCCAACATCGAAGCAGTACTGTCCGTCATCCGTCAAGCCCGCCCCGATGTCATTGCCATTCAAGAGCTAAACCCCACATTGGCGGGCAGTTTACAAAGCGCCTTACAAGCAGATTTTCCCTACCACCAGTTAGCTCCTGCACAGGGAACCGCTGGCATGGGCACTTTCAGCCGCTACCCGCTCACGCCNNCTCACAGCGGAGATCCACGCACCGCAAGGCGCTTTTGCTTTGATGAACGCCCACTTCATGGTGACTCACCCCCACACGAGCAATCCCATCACCTTTTTGCAAGTGGTGGATGCCACCTATCGCGAGCGTTTGGTTAATGTGCAAGAAATTCTGGCGTGGAAAGAACAGCAAGCCCTGCCGGTTTTTCTCGCGTGTGATTGTAACCTGACCGACCTGAGTACAGCCCATCAAGCCCTAACAGCCGGGCAATTGCAAGATAGCTGGCTGGCGGTGGGTTTTGGATTTGGCGCTACCTTCCGTTTCCCGCAGATTCCGGCGCCCCTCCTGCGGGTAGATTACCTGTGGCATGATGCGAACATTGCCCCGCGTGCCATTCAAAGACTTGGCTGGGATGGCGAAAGTGACCACCATGCCATTGTCGGTGAATTTATATTGTTGAAACCCGAATAACATCTGCCTATTCGCTCGATTTTTCACACGATTTCGAGAGCACAGCATACCACTTCTTGTTTATTCCAATTATTTATTATGTTTACCCCTGTATCCAAACTTGACCCAACCGAATTAGAGAAAAATATCCTTGACTTTTGGGAACGTGAAAATATCTTCCACAAGTCAATGGAAAAACGCAAAAATGGTAAAACCTACGTGTTTTACGAAGGACCGCCGACAGCGAATGGCAGACCCGGCCTCCACCATGCGCTCTCGCGCTCTTTTAAGGACATCTTCCCGCGCTACCATGCCATGACTGGCAAGTATGTACTGCGGCGCGGTGGCTGGGATACGCATGGCTTACCCGTAGAAATCGAAGTAGAAAAGAAACTGGGCTTTACCCGCAAGCAAGACATCTTGGACTATGGGATTGCCGAATTTAACCAGCTGTGCCGTGAGAGTGTGTTGAACTACATCGAAGAATGGGAACGCTTCACCAAGCGTTTGGCATTTTGGGTGGATCTGCCGACCGCTTATTTTACCTTCCATAATAGCTATATCGAGTCTGTTTGGGCAATCTTAAAGAAGCTGTGGGAAAAAGATTTGCTCTACCAAGGCTTTAAGGTAGTGCCATATTGCGCTCGTTGTGGCACGGCATTATCGGACCATGAAGTGGCGCAGGGCTATCAGGAAAACACACCTGACCCCAGCGTATATGTGCGCATGCCACTTGCCGACCAGCCCGATACCAGCTTTTTGGTGTGGACAACCACCCCCTGGACACTCCCTGCCAATGCGGCGCTGGCAGTCGGCGCGGATGTGGTGTATGCCAAAGTGGCGGTGCAAACTGCTGATGGTGAAACCGAATATCTCATCCTAGCACGGGAACTCTTAGAGAAAGTTTTTCGCGGGCAGGCTTTTACTATTGTCGAAGAGATGGAAGGACGTGCCCTACAAGGCATTTCTTACCTACCACTTTTCAAATTCCTGCCATTTTCCGAAAAAGCCCACTTTGTCGTCACTGCCGATTTTGTCACCGTAGGCGATGGAACCGGCATCGTCCACATTGCACCACCGTTTGGTGCAGATGACATGGCAGTCGGGGTAGAGTATAACCTGCCCATCCTGATGACTGTCAATGAAAAGGGGCACTTTGTCGAAGAAGTGACACCCTATCATGGCATGTGGGTCAAAGCGGCTGACCCGCATATCACCCGTGACCTAGACGAGCGTGGTTTGCTCTTCCGCGCCGAAACTTATTTGCACACTTATCCCTTCTGCTGGCGTTGTAAGACTCCTTTGTTGTATTATGCTCGTAGTACGTGGTATATCCGTACCACGGCGTACAAGCAACAGCTAGTCGAGTTAAACCAACAAATCAACTGGGTGCCGGAGCATGTGCGCGATGGGCGTTTTGGCGATTGGTTGAACAACAACGTAGACTGGGCGCTCGGACGCGAGCGGTTTTGGGGTACACCCCTGCCGGTTTGGATGGACGAAAGCGGGGATTTTTTGGTGGTGGGCAGTGTCGCCGAATTAAGCGCACTGACCGGGCGCGACCTAGCCGATTTAGAACTGCACCGCCCGCATGTAGATCACATCACCTTTCCCAATCCCAAAACCGGTAAACTAATGCAACGTGTGCCGGAAGTGATTGACGTGTGGTTTGACAGTGGCGCAATGCCCTTTGCCCAATGGCACTACCCGTTTGAAAATCAAGCAGAGTTTGCCACCCAATTCCCTGCCGATTACATCTGCGAAGCCACCGACCAAACTCGCGGTTGGTTTTATTCCTTACATGCCATCGCCACTTTGCTCGAAGAGAGTGTCGCCTACAAAAATGTCTTATGTCTGGGGCATATCTTGGACGGAAATGGCGAAAAAATGTCCAAAAGCAAGGGCAACATCATCAACCCGTGGGATGTATTCAACGCTCAGGGTGCTGACGCTTTCCGTTGGTATCTTTACACTGCGACACCGCCCGGCAATGCCCGCCGCTTTTCCACCGACTTAGTCGGGGAAGTGGTGCGAAATTTCACGCTGACCTTGTGGAATACCTATAGCTTTTTTGTGACCTATGCCAATCTGGACGGTTGGAGCCCGCTGGAGATGGGTACGCCTGCCTACAGCGACCTAGACCGCTGGATCTTGAGCGAACTGCACACTTTGGCCGAGCAGGTGACGCAAGCTATGGAAACTTATGACGCAGTGGGCGCAACCCGACCCATTGAACGCTTTGTCGGTGAACTCTCCAACTGGTATGTACGCCGCAGTCGCCGCCGTTTCTGGAAGACCATCAGTGATAGTGATAAGTCTGCCGCCTATGCTACTTTGTATGAATGTTTGGTCACAGTGGCACAGTTGATAGCGCCATCCATGCCCTTCCTAGCCGATGAGTTATATCGCAATCTGGTGAGCCGTGTGATACCGGGTATGCCGGAGAGTGTGCATCTGAGCCAGTGGCCGCAAGTGCGTGCCGAAGCGATTGATACAGCCTTAAACGCTGAGATGGAATTGGTGCAAAAACTGGTCAGCCAAGGACACTCTGCCCGTAACAAAGCGGCGCTGAAGGTTCGCCAACCGTTGGCATCGGCGGCTTTTTGGACGGGCAATACAAGCGATGCTGGTTTGGTGGAAAAATACGCCGAAATCATCGCCAGTGAGCTTAATGTAAAATCTGTGCGTTTACTCAACTCGGTGGGTGAAGCAGTCAACTTCCAATTGCACCCGCTTCCCAAACAACTTGGGCAAAAATTTGGCAGTAAATTACCTGCCATTCGCCAAGCGGTTGCCGCCATCGCTGATACGGATAGTGCCGCACAAGCGCTCTTGTCTGGACAGTCTTTGCAGTTAGTCGTCAATGGGGAAACTTTGGAAATCCAACCTGCGGACCTGGAAGTGCGCGTCACCGCACACGCGGGTTTTGCCGCCGCCGCCGAGGGCGGCTTGGTTGCCGCGTTGGTTACTGAACTCACCCCTGAGCTGGTACGTGAAGGGCTAATGCGCGACCTAATCCGTGCCTTACAAGATTTGCGCAAATCACAGGGGCTGGAAATCTCCGACCATCTGGCAATCAACTACCATGCCACACCGGAGTTGGCAAAAGCGATTGCTGAGCATCAATATACCATCATGGATGAAGTGCTGGCAGATATGCTGGATGGCGTTGCGGATTTGGCAGAAGGCGAAGTCTTGCGCTTGGGCAAAGAAGAAGTGCGCGTACAACTGACAAAACTATAAATGCTGATTCGACGCGGATGAAAACTGTGCTTTTTCCCTTAAGAAAAAANNAGCCGTGTGAATTCACACGGCTATTTTGCTTAAGGTGCAGGGATAATCAATTGTTGCCCTTCATAAACCGGTTCGTCATCTTCTAACCCATTGATTTCCTGCAAAGCGCGGATGGTTACGCCAAAGCGCCACGCCACATCCGAAAGTGTCTCTAATTTTCCCAAGACGTAGATAATGGGGGGCGTGGGTGTTGGGGAAGGACCCGCAGTGGGAACAGGGGTGATGGAGGGTAGGGGGGTGGGTGGCACAATGCTGGAGTCAAAATACTCATTCAGGATACCGCTCAATGGTTGGTTGGTGTGCCGTTGCAGGACCGCAAAAAAATCTCGCTCGGAGATAATACGGCTTGCCCCCACTGCGTTTAAATCGCGTAAAAAGGAATAAAACGCGGCATCGCCCACCAACAAGCGCAATTCATGGATAAAGGTTGCGCCAATGCGCGGAATATTGCGGTAATACTGTTCACTGGTGGCAANNAAACGCATATAAAGTGCGGTTAAGCGCTCCTTCCGGTTGCCAGTAGTTGATGCGGCTCTCCCAATACCAATCGGTTTGGTTGGCGAGATAATACTCATCATATAAATATTCCGAGTACATGGCAAGCGATTGCATGACCCACGGCTCCAAAATGACATTGCCGCCCACAATCTGCCCCCAATACAACTCTCCCATTGAGAGTGGAATCATCACATACATCAACTCTTTGGTACTGCCTGTGTACTCTTCAATGCCGCGACCGGTCTGCGAAATAAACCCGCCAGTGGCATAGTTGGATGTGTACACATTTTGGGCGACCACCAATTGTTTGTAGGGGTATTCGCCAAAGCGAGAAATGTACAAGGCAAGTGTATTGGCAATCACTTCCCGCAAGGTTACGGCTTGCTCGTCCGTACCGGGCAGGCGGTAGAGAGAAATTTGTACGCCGCTTTGTTCAAAAGTATCTACTATATAATCTGGGCTGGCGGTAAATGCAACACTGCGTGCATTTTCAAGCTGAAATTTCCAAGTATTTCCTTCACGTCCCACTGGCCCACCACTAGCGACCACAATTTCTTCTGGTACGGTGATTTGCAAGTCGTAATCGGCGACTTCGGCATAGACGGGCGGACCTGCTTGGGTGGGTTCCCAATACACCCAGCCTTTGCTCGGAATGTAAGGTGTCAGGCGTGGATACCACTCATGGAATTGAATAATTTGTTCGTTCCAACCCACATCCCCCAAAGGGCGGCGGGCAATCGAAATGGTGCGCTCGGCTTCCAAGTCATAACGAATGCGGATGATTGCCCCTTGGTTGGGTTTGATGGGGTCAGCTAAACTGACGGTCATAAAGCCGTTTTCGGTAATGGCAATGTTGGGGGCAACTGTTTGCGGAGTCGTTTGTTCAACTTTGACCGATGACAAAATGAAGCGGTCTTCATCTTGCAAGGCGCGTGGCAAATAAAACACAATCCGGTCCCAGAAATCTGGACCGGGATTTACAATTTCAACCGTTTGAGCGACTTGTGCCCTTTGCCCTTCCCAATCCAGTGAAACATCCATACGATAGACCGCCAACGCGCCGGGTCCGGTGATGGAAAGGCTCTCAGGGGATGTGCCGACAGAATCCAACTTGGGGGGCTCTAGGGTGGGGATGGGGGTGGGAGTCGCATCTCCGCTTGAAAATAACGCGCTACAGCCACTCAAGCCCCAGGTGACCAACAGAAAGCTGAGCCAAGCGAGTAGGCGGGTGGGGCGGGTGGAAGATGGGTGCGGTGTGGAAGTCACGGTGTGGTGTGGTTGAATACAGGCGTAAATGACAGTCCATATTCTAACCCAATCTTGCACCGCTCAACAGGGCTGGCTGGCAGAGTCATGCAATCTTAAGCAAGTGTTGTGCTATACCCGGCACGGGGACAAATTGCGTTTTTCCGTAGTGCCAACCGTTGCTTGAGATGCTCTGATTTTNNAGCAAAAATCTGCAATCTGTGATTCTGCTTGATATATCTGATGAATTTACACTGCCCCCCATATAAAGCCAAACCATGAAAACCATTCTTGTTGCTGACGACAAAGCCAATGTTCGCAACTTAGTGCGAGAGTACCTCGAAGCCGAGGGGTTTCGTATTGTTATCGCCGCCAATGGGCGTAGCCTCCATCTCTTCCGCCAATTGTGCTTGCTCGGCGTCACTTAGCTTGGCGAAAAATTCTTGAAAGTAACGATGCGGGAAGAAATAGCGAGGACCGGCGCGTTGTAGTAGCACCCGCTCACAAGCCGCTTCCAAAAAGTCTATCAAGCGCCACGGCAATTGCCGAGTTAAGNNAGGCGCACGGCAAGCTGGGTTTGCACGGTGCCCCAGCCATTTCGCCATGTGGCAAGGTAGGCAAAAAAGGCGGCGAAACTGAGCCAGCCTATAAAGAAAGAGTTGATGGAAAACTTGAATGTTTGCGCCCAGTTGGCGAGCCCATGCGGTTGGAAAGCCCAGACCAGTGTGACGGGGAGTGCCAGCCAGAGCCAGACCGCGAAGGCGGTTTGCGCACCTGCCCGTAGTGCGTTTGCCAAGCCCGTGCGCGGGTGAATCTCCCGGAGTGCTATCGGTTCTGGAATTTCTGGTAAAACAAGAACTAGTCCCAACATCAGACTCGTCATCAGACCCGCAATCAGACCCGCAATCAGACCCGCACTCAGACTCAAAATCAGACTAAAAATCAGGTCGTTTTGCAATGCATGCCACATAGTACGCGAAAATAACTTGCCAAAATCCCAACGCACCGCATCTACCGGCGAACTGTGGACAACCCCACCAAATAGACCCACAATCAGACCAAAAATCAGACCCATACTCGGACCTGCAATCAGACCCACACTTGGACCCGCATTCAGGCCAAAAATCAGACCCCAAACCAGACTCAGCCCGATGCCCTGCCGCCTGCCGGGGAACCAGTAACCGCCCAAGTCTTCCACTCGGAAGCTGGTTTTGCCTTGCCGTTCCAGATTTCTGCCCAGCCATGCCAGCACCTGCACACTGCGCCGCACGTCCCAACGTTGCAGGGGCTTGCTGGTGGTATTGGCACGCGGTCGTTGATACAATTCCACCACGCTTTTGCGAATCAGGTTGTGCGTGCTGAGCAGACTGCCCGGTTGGGCGTGGCTGACGCGTGCGTATAGGCTCAGAAAGAGCGGTTTGCGCACCCATTCCAGCAGGTCGCCCTGCGGCATGGCGATATTTTGGGGGGCTAGGTAGGCGCGTATTTTGTCATCGTCAAAGGCTTGAATCTCCAACGCTTCTTGCAGTGCGAGTTTTAGCTTGGTTTCTTGCAGTTGCGCGGTGCGGCAAGTGACCACCACACGGTGGGGGTAGTGCTCGGTTAATTCTTTAATTTGCGCCACACCCGCTTGGCGGGTGGTCAGGTCGGCAATTTCGTCCAGCCCATCCAGCAGGAGCGTCAGTTCGCCGGATTTCAGCCAGCTTTGCGCCATTGGGCGGGTGCAACCATTGCTATACACCAACTCATCGGCTAACCAGTCGAGCAGGGGGTGTTTGCCATCCCAGCCGGAAAGGCGCATCACCACTGGGGTGGGGCGCTTTGGGCTAGGATGGGCGAGTAATTTTTCTGCCAATGTGAGTAGCAAGGTACTTTTCCCGCTACCCGGTTCCCCGCTAATCAGCAAGCGCCCGTGCAGTTCGTCAAACAATGACAGAATTTTGCCTTGCTCATAAGCTTTGTTTTTGTAGTGAAACGGGATGCTAGACTCAATAAAGTCGGCATGGCGGCTGGCAAGTTGTGGGGCGATAAACTTGGCGTGCAGGGAGTTGGCTAAAATGCCCTTCACCCAGACACGCTCGGTTAGCGCGGACAGGCGGTCGCGCTCGTAGTCAGGGATGGCAGGCAGGGGCGGGCTGGAGTGGACGGGCTGGGCGGGTTTTCCCATGAGTTTACCCACCAACTGTCCACTGCTGACCTGTTCCCAATTAGACCACAAACCAAAGGCGATGAGCGAAGCTGACAACCAAATTGGCACCCACCGCACCAGCAGTGGCGCAGACTTCCAAGCCGGAACCCACGCTTGCGGGAGAAGGCTCGGAATGAGTTCGGGGGCGACAAAAGTAAGCACTATTGTCAGCATCAACCCAAACACGAGTGTAATACACACAACCAGAAAAAAATTTTTCCACATAGGGTTTTTCACATTGAGTAAATTGTGTTTGAATAGAATTATACTATAATTTACGCGCTAGGGAATGTTACCCATCAGCCTTGCCAGGGCAACCGCATGAAAGAT
>DKKK01000205.1 GCA_002455215.1 Anaerolineales bacterium UBA6668
GTGTTGGCTCCGCTGGGGGTGTTTGCCATTGGCGCAAACTGTGGCAACAACCTGCCCGATACCGAAGCCGTGATTGCCGAAATGCGCTCTGCCAACCCGCATATAACACTCATTAGCAAAGCCAATGCCGGAATCCCGCATTGGGAAGGTGAAAACCTAATCTACAATGGGACGCCCGCTGTGATGGGGGCATACGCCCACCGCGTGCGCGGGTTGGGTGCCAGCCTGATAGGCGCGTGTTGCGGCAGTAGCCCGGCACACATCCGCACCATTGCCCAAGTCCTGCATGGCGAAATCCCCGTCCCCGATGCTCCCCCCCCCATGACAGCCAGTGAAAGCGGGGGAGAAAAGCGGGAAAGGAAAAACAGAATCAGAAATTAAGGAAATTAAGATAGCCACGACAAAGGCAAACCACCGATTTTTCAAATCCACCCACGACCCNNTTTTTCAAATCCACCCACGACCCTAGAGACGGTTTTGTAGAGCCGCAATGCGTTGCGGCTCACAGGTTACAGTACCAACCGGTTCAAAATGACATCATTTTCGATGATTAATTCCTGAAAACCGTTTTTTCAAATCCACCCACGACCCTAGAGACGGTTTTACGGTTCTATTTTATGTCCATAAATGTGCAACTACGCCTGAGCAGTTACAAATCAAGTTTGTTTTCTATCACCGGCACGGGGAAAAATTGCGTTTTTCTGTAGTGCTAACCTTTACTTGAGATTGTCTAAGTTTCGAGTCATTTCGACCGAAGGGAGAAATCCTACTCATTGTGCTAGATTCAGCACAGGTAAAAGCTACGCGTTTTTCCTTATAGAAAAAACGCAAATCGATATTCAATATGAATACCGAATCTAACCCGTCCGAATATCAAAGATTTCTCACTCTTGCTAACATTACGTTGTTAGNNGCTTAGCAATGAAGCGTTGCGTTTGGGGCAAAAAGCAAAAACCCGCGATCTGTGACCGTACTCAGTGCGCTGTAAAGTAAAAAACTGAACTTTTTAACATCCATCGCTTTTGTCATCCTGACCGAAGGGAAGGGTCTATCCACCACCCCTGCCCCTCCACAGGACACAAATCTAAAATTCTGCGTTGCTACATAGCACAGAATGACCGCCGACCGACTATCCGCAAAGTGTCAGCAACTTTGTTTACACTATATTCAGCAAAAGCATTGCTTCTTAACTTCTTTCACTTCTTCACTTCTTCACCCTTCATTTACCTATGCTCTCCCCCTCCACTCTTGGGTCGCTCTACAATTTCACCAAACGCTTCTTAATGGCGGTGTACCCCACACTGCAAAAGCTGGGGGTCAATCGCCTGCAAGGGTTGTTTACCAAACCCGAAGAGCTGAGCAAAAAGGCACTCTTTGATTGCCGCATGTGCGGGCAATGCGTTCTGCACTCAACCGGGATGCGGTGCCCCATGAATTGCCCCAAAAATTTACGCAATGGACCGTGCGGCGGCGTGCGAACCAATGGACACTGCGAAGTGCTACCAGAAATGCGCTGTGTGTGGGTGGATGCCTATGAACGTTCCTTAACTCTGCCCGAATTTGGTGCCGAAATGCTGAACATCCAACCACCTGTCAACCGCCGCCTGGAGGGCACTTCCGCATGGGTCAATATGCTCACAGGGGTCGATCGCCAAACACCCGCCGGTTGGATTCCGCTCGACACCATCCAACTTGCGCCACAAATGCCCCAACACTGGCAAAATCAGGACTCTTAATATGTCTGCAGAACTCATCCACGGCAAAGAAGTCGCCGAACCTATTTTAGATGAAGTCACCGAACGCGTGCTTGCCCTGCGAGAAAAAGGCTGGACGCCACGCCTAGCCTCTGTGCAAATTGGTGAAACGCCCGCCGCCGCATTGTATGTGCGTAACCAGCGAAAAATCTGCGAAAAAGTGGGCATTGAATTTGAAGAAATGCACCTTTCGCCCCACATCACCCAGCGCGAAGCCGAAGCCGCGTTATATGCGCTTAACATGAACCCGCGCATTACCGGCATTATTTTGCAACGCCCGATCCCCCACCACCTAAACTTATCCAAATTGCAATTGGGCATTCATCCACACAAAGATGTGGAAGGCATGAACCCTGCCAACATCGGCAATGCCGTGTATGGCAATTTTTCGATTAGCCCGTGTACTGCTGTTGCCAGTGTAGAAGCACTGCGCTCCGTACACCCCCATTTGCGCGGAACCGAAGCCGTGGTGGTTGGGCATTCTGAAATTGTCGGCAAGCCCATTGCACTCTACCTGCTCAAGGAATTAGTCACCGTCTCGGTTTGTCNNCACACCCGCCGAGCCGATGTGTTGTTTGTGGCGGTTGGTAAACCCGGTTTGGTCACTGCCGACATGGTCAAGCAGGGTGCCATTGTGATTGATATTGGCATTAACCAAGTGGAAGTGAAAACAGCGCAGGGTGAAACGTTGCGCAAAACGGTCGGCGATGTTCACTTTGACACGGTGAAAGAGATTGCAGGCTGGATTACCCCGGTGCCCGGTGGCATTGGTCCCATCACCCGCGCCATCCTCATGCGCAACACCATTGCCTGTG
Source organism: Anaerolineales bacterium UBA6668 (assembly GCA_002455215.1). Taxonomy (GTDB): domain Bacteria; phylum Chloroflexota; class Anaerolineae; order Anaerolineales; family UBA6668; genus UBA6668. The sequence goes on from DKKK01000205.1 coordinate 2,570, forward strand.
TGGATGAACAACTCCGTGCTTATGAACGCCACATGCTTCCGGGCTGGTAGATTTTAGTGGCTAGTGGCTAGTGGCTAGCAATTGTCATTCACCCTTCAACATTCACCATTGTTCCCATGTCTGCTTATCCCGAATCCACAACACCGAGCAAAAACACCACCAGCCGCTTGGAGCGCGTACTGCGCAGTGGGCGATTTGCTGTCACTGCCGAGCTAAACCCGCCCGATAGTGCCGAAGCACAAGAAGTATATGATGCCGCCTTGGTGCTTTCAAGTGTGTGTGACGGAATCAACGCCACCGATGCCAGCGGCGCCAACTGCCACATGTCGAGCGTGGCGATTTGTGCTTTGCTCACCCGTGCTGGGTATGAACCCATCTTTCAGATGTCGTGCCGTGACCGCAACCGCATTGCCATGCAAGGCGACCTGCTCGGTGCGGCGGCAATGGGTGTGCAAAACGTGCTGTGCCTGACCGGCGATGATGTGACCGCCGGCGACCAACCAGAAGCCAAGCGCGTCTTTGATTTTGACAGCACCCAATTGCTTAACACTGCCCGCATTATGCGCGATGAAGGCAAATTCTTAAGTGGGCGGACGCTCACCACCCGCCCCAACTTCTTCCTGGGCGCGGCAGTGAACCCGTTTGTCCCGCCCTACGATTACCGACCCTACCACCTAGCAAAAAAAATTGCGGCGGGCGCACAATTCTTCCAGACTCAATATTGTTTCGACATTCGNNTTGGGGTTAGACTCAAAAGCGTTTATCTTGGTGGGGGTGGGACCATTGCGCTCGGTGGGGGTGGCAAATTTTATGCGCAACAAAGTGCCAGGGGTTTACATCCCCGATGCTGTGGTCACTCGGCTAGAAAAAACGCCCAAAAACAAACAACGC
>DKKK01000057.1 GCA_002455215.1 Anaerolineales bacterium UBA6668
TGTTTCTTAAGACGCTGTGTTGGGCGTTTTTTTACGAGAACCTTGCTCTACTTTCATGAATTGCGTCAAGAATATCAGCTTTAGAAATTGGAAGCTTTACGCTTCGCACATCAAATGGCGAAGTTTTTGGAAGTTTTTCTGGGCGAATAATAAATACACGTCCATCGCGGCTTCTCAACTTCACTTGTCCTTCCATTAATGCTCTCTCTAGTAAAGTTGAAAGCCGCTCACGTGCTTCAGAATAAGAATAAGTAGTCATGGTTACACATCAAGAACCTGAATTCCTTCTTGCTTGGCAATTTCAATCATGTTTTGGTCAAGTGAAATTAATGGTAAGTTATGTTCAATCGCACAACGAAGAATATATGCGTCATAAGCGTAGATTTTATGATTACCTGCAAGCCGTACTGCTTCCTTCAAATCTATTTCTACAATTTCCAGCAAAATTTCTTGATAAATCTCAATGGCTTCAATGGCTTGTTCCAAAGTAATACGAGAACGCTTTAACATTGCAGAAAAGGCATTACCCAACTTCCCAGTCAATAGAAGGTGGCACAACAATAGTTGCGTCTTTTGTCAGTTCAATCAGCCTTGCTTTTTCTGCTTCACCAGCGACTACTGCAATAATGGTTGATGTATCAGCAACGATTCTCATTGGCTATTTCCGTTTTTGTCAACATATAATCTACGGACGATTTTCATATCCAGAAAATGATCTGCATAACCCACCGAACAAGGATTCTATCGGGAAAATGCCTCTATAAAATACCGTAAAAAAATTTTACCACATTTATTTCACAAAGACTTTGAATCCTACCTTCTCAAAACCATCCGCATAAACACACCTCATCCCTGACCTTATCTCGATTGGATTCAACGCTACATCCGCTTCTGCAAAGAGAATTCTGAATGCTTTCGTCATCCGAGAGACATAGGGGCACCTGAAATTGGCACGGCTCCTTCCTTTAAGTAGCTTCTCACCCAAGCCACAACAGCCCCCACCCCATCTTCTTTCGCAATGGCTTTGGCAAATTGCTGGGCTTTGCCACGCAGGGCAGAATCTCGGCTGGCTGTTTGCAAGGCCTGTGCAAAACTTTCGGCAGTGAGATGCTTGCGGAAGAGCGGGCGCGTGCCCACCCCGCGCTGATAAGCCAAATCACCCCAGAAGAACTGGTCGCCAAAGCCGGGCAAGGGAATGTGGGGCACACCCGCCCGAAAAACCGCCCCAGTGGTGCCAGCCCCACAATGGTGCGCCACCGCCGCCATTTGCGGAAACAGCCAGTCATGCGGAGTCGCTCCAATTGGCAAAAGGTCATCCCCAAAAGCCAAATCGCCCAGCCCCAAATTTCCGGTGTAAAAAACCGCCCGCACCCCCGCCCGCCGCACCGCCTTCTGCACCAATTCCACAAACGCTTGCGGCTCCACCGCCGACATACTGCCCAATCCAATATACACAGGCGCAGTTCCACTTTGCAAAAAATCAACCAAGTTGGCGGGGGGTGTCCATTGGGCGGATTGGTTTAAGAACCAGTAGCCCAGCACTTGCTTGTGTGCATCCCAATCCGGGGGAGCAGGCAGAACACTGGGGGAATAGCCATACAACATGGGATAACCAGAACGCTGGTGCGGGAAATCGCCCCAAAAAGGCACAGGGGGCATGCCCAGCAGGGTTTTTCGCACAGCTTGCACATCTCGGCGGTTGATTTGCCAAATAATTTGGTCGCCCAGCCAATGACTAAGCCATTTGCTCCAGCCCGGTATCGCCGGATTAAACTGCCGTAGTCCAATACTATTGAAATAGCGAGTGGGAGTCATGGGTTGCAAAAACACCCCCGCCGAGCGCACGCCCAATTTTTGCGCCACATGGTAGCCTGCCACCCCCAAAAAAGCCCACAAAATCAGGTCACTCCCCGCACACAAATCCAGCGTCATTTGGAAGGTTTGGCGCAATGCCGGTCGCCCAAGTGCCGCCAGTTCTTGCATGGCTTTGATTGGGTTGCCTTCTGTCACCAGATGCCGCCCTTCGGGAGATTGCAAAATGCGGATTGGGTCGCTGTTGGGAATGCCGTGATAGCTCATTCCCGCTGGGGCAACCAAGCCTTCAAAGCCTTCGCCCGAGATAAATTTTACGCTGTGCCCAGCCTGCACCAGCCCCTGCCCTAGCGCAACATACGGCTGAACATCGCCGCGCGAACCGATGGAAATGATGGTAATGACAGACATAGTGGATGTGGGATGCGGAATACGGGATACGGAGTACGGGATACGGGATGCGGAATACGGAATACGGGATACGGGATACGGAGTACGGAATACGGGTTACGGAATACGGGTTACGGAATACGGGTTACGGAATACGGGTTACGGAATACGGGTTACGGGTTACGGGATACGGGATACGGAATACGGGAGAATCATCCCGAAACTACCCGTGCCGGTTATAGCCACCGACTCTGCTTGCGTTATCAGGGAAGAATCCACTTTTCTAATCCGCGCCATCCCACAATCCGTCCCATCCGCTTTCACTGCTCTAATCCGCGCCATCCCACAATCCGTCCCATCTGCGTTCACTGCTCTAATCCGCGTCATCCCATAATCCGTTCAATCCGCGTACTGAATCCTGAACCGTCTCATCCCACAATCCGTCCCATCTGCGTTCACTGCTCTAATCCGCGTACTGAATCAGGTGCGTGTTTCACCTGTCTCATAATTTCGCGCAATTGTTCCAAATGGTCAAAATTGTGCTTCAAACCTAGCATGTGACGATAAACACAATTGACGGGTCGCCCATGAAAATCGGCAGTGGTGTTGAAATTGGGAGTATCGGGCCACAAATCTAAGCAAGCCAACACCATGCGCCGGCTTTCGGCAAACCGCGCATGCAACTGCTCAGCGGTGGTGACAGCCATCCAGTGCGTTTCGATGCGGCTTCGCCCTGCCCGCTCCACACCACGCGCCAGCTCTGCCGCCAAAAAAGCGGCTTCTTCGTTGCTGGCAGTCAAATGCACCACCACATGCGCCAAAGTCCACGCCATGCGTTTTTCTTCTTCGCTTGCCGCGCCTTCATCCCAAGCCTGTGGGTCTGTCGGCTGAAAGGTAACAAACCGATCTGTGGCAGGGGCGATGATTTCTGCCACACAGTCATACATTTCAATCGTTTCACGGCGTACATCCGCAAAAGTCAGGTCTGCCACCAAATCGGCAAAACGCATTTCTTTGCGGGCTACTGCGGAATAATCTAACATAATTTTTTACTGTTCCTTTTTAATGACCGCCAACATGGCGTGCAGATTGGCTTCGTGAACGCAAGCGTGAAGATCTTGCTCACCGGCTTCGGCTGGCAATGTGCTGAGTGACGCCAACAGGTTGCGAATCGTAATGGCATACATCCGCGCATCGCGAGCACGTTTTTCGTTGCCAGAATCGGCAAACTTTTTGGCAATTTTCTCTTCCCAATGGCGTGCCAAATACAACAAGGCAAATTCCATTTGTTCGAGTTCTTGTTCAGGGGTACGTTGAAGGGGTATTTCGTCCATAATGGCTAATTATATCAAAGCAGGAAGAAAGTTTGTGCTAAAATGGGTGAGCTAGGAGCGATATCATTCACAATTCTCACATCCCAGTTAATTTCTTAATTGCTTTAATTCAAGTTTCCCACGCATCCCCGTGCCCATCCATCTAACTGCCCACTCTGCCTACTCGCTTCAAGCGGGACTGTGCTTGCCACGCGAGTTGGCGCAAGCCGCCCAGCAGAATGCAATGCCCGCCATTGGGCTAACCGATGACGGCTTGTTGAGCGGTGCAGTGGAATTTGTGCAGGCTTGTGCTGAAGTGGGCGTGAAGCCTTTGCTCGGGTTGGAAATTGCCCTGCAAGTAGGGGCATCTCCCCCAAGCAAGCTAACCCTGCTCGCCCAAGACCGCACCGGCTGGAAGAACCTTTGCCAACTGAGCACGGCACAAGCCTTTGCGGCTCCCCACCACAGCCTTTCACTCACCGAATTAGCCGCCGCCAGTGTTGGTTTGCTGGCTTTCGAAAGTGCCACCAACGACCCGCACGGGCTCCGTTTGCAAGCTTTGCGCGACATCTTTCCGGCAAGCCTGTACGTGGCACTCACCGACCCCGACCGTGCCTACCCGCTCACCCGGCTCGCCCAACAGTACCAACTGCCGAGTGTGGTTCGCCACCCGCTCTACTACCTGCACGCCAGCCAAGCCCCACTCCAGCGAGTAGTTTCTGCCATCCGCCACAACCTGCCCATCCACCATCTGCCCGACTCGTTGTGTGCGCCTGCCTATGCGCACTTTCTTTCACCTGCCGAACTTTCCCAACGCTTTTGGCACTTTCCCACTGCCCTTGCCAACACGCTTGAAGTTGCTGAGCGCATCCATTTGCAACTGCCGCTGGGTGTCCCACACCTGCCGCGTATCCCCCTGCCCGCGGGTGTATCTGCCGATGATGCGTTACGCCAACAAGCCTACGCCGGTGCCATGCGGCACTATGGAGAATTGACCCCACACATCACCGCCCGCTTGGAGCACGAACTCGGCGTAATTGCCCGCATGGGGTTTGCGCCTGTCTTTCTCATTGTGCAAGAAGCGTTGGATTTTGCGCGTCAGCAAGACATTCCGCACTCTTCGCGTGGGTCAGCGGCAGGCTCTTTGGTGGCGCACTGTTTGGGCATCACCAGCCCAGACCCGCTCAGCTTAAATCTGTACTTCGAGCGGTTTCTCAATCCGGCGCGTTCCAGCCCGCCAGATATTGACACCGATTTGTGTTCGCGCCGCCGTGATGAAGTGATTCAGCACGTTTTTGAGCGCTATGGCAGTGAACGAGTGGCAATGGTGGCTACTGTCAACCATTACCGCCCGCGCTCGGCACTGGCAGATGTGGCAAAAGCCTATGGACTGCCGCCACAAACCGCCCGTCAACTGGCAAGCCACCTGCCCCACCATTACTTTGGCGAACGCCCCAGTGCCACACCCGACCAGCCGCCATTTGCCAGCCTAGCGCAACAATTCCCGCACTATGCCACTGTCTTCGAGTCTGCTCAAGCCTTGCTCAAGCTACCCCGCCATTTGTCGGTTCACCCTGGCGGGGTAGTGGTTGCTCCCCAGTCGTTAACCGAACTAACCGCGCTCATGCCTTCCGGCGCAAAGGGCGTAACCATTACCCAGTTTGATTTGGAGGCGGTGGAAGCATTGGGCTTGGTCAAAATCGATTTGTTGGGCATTCGTGGGCTGACGGTGCTGGGGGATGTGGCGGGGTTTGTGCAATCGACCCGCCCAGCCGAATTTGCCAGCCCGCTGGCAGTGCTGGATTCTGCCGGTGAAAGCGATGCAAGGGTGGCAGAGCGCATTGAAAATGGGCAAACCATTGGCTGTTTTCAAGTAGAAAGCCCAGGTATGCGTGCCATTTTGCGTGAGATTCGCGCCCGCAGTGTGGATGATATCATGGCGGCATTGGCACTCTTTCGTCCGGGACCGCTAATGGGTGGGCTAAAATCTGCCTTTGTGCGCCGTTTTCGCCAGTTGGAAGCCGTTCAACACCTCCACCCTGCCCTTGCCAACTTGCTGGATGATACCTTTGGCGTGATTTTGTACCAAGAGCAGGTGCTTCGCCTGGCACACCAACTGGCAGGCTTGAGCTTGGCTGAAGCGGACCTGCTCCGGCGTGCCATGAGTCACTTTGACCCGGGCAAGCAAATGCAGACCTTGCAAGAAAAATTCATCCGCGAAACGCAGGCGCGTACTGGCATGGGGGCAGATACGGCTGGGCGGGTGTGGGAGATGATGGCGGCATTTGCGGGTTATGGCTTTCCCAAAGCGCACGCGGCATCCTATGCGCGGGTGGCGTGGCAATCGGCATATTGTAAGGAATATTTCCCGGCAGAATTTATGGCGGCGGTGCTGGCAAATTGGGGCGGCTACTACAGCCAGCGCGTCTATTTGAGCGAAGCGCGGCGGTTGGGGCTGGGCATTCATCCGCCACAACTGCAGGTTTCGCGGCGCGATTTTGCGGCAATTGCACTGCCCGGACAGCCCAAAGCACTGTATATGGGGCTTGACCAAGTGAAAGGACTGACCCAGCGCACCATCGAGCGCATTTTGCAATTGCGCCCTTTCTATTCTTTGGAAGATTTTCTCACCCGCGCCGACCCCCGCCCGCCAGAAGCGTTGGCACTGGCAAGTGTGGGCGGGCTGAGTGATTTTGGTAATATCCCTACTGTGCAAAAAATTGTGCAGAGTGGCAGTTGGCAAGCCGGGCAACAGCGGCTATTTGGCTTTGAAAGTGAACCCTTGCCGGATTGGAGTTTGGAGCAAAAACTGAACGCACAGCAGGAGCTACTCGGATGCAGTGTTTCGGCGCACCCGCTAGAACTTCACCGCAAGATGCTGGAACAGGCAGGAGCCATCAGCTTGTTGGCGGCTAGCGAACAGCAGGGCAAGCGGGTGGTGGTGGCAGGCATTCGGCAAACCATGCGAAAAGTACACCTACGGCGTGGCGAGTCGGCACTGGCTCTGACCCTTGAAGATGCTAGTGGCATGTTGGCAGTGTGGGTTCCCCCGCTGGTTTTTGCTCGTTTCAGCCGCTTGTGGGGCACGACCCAACCGCTTTTGCTGGCAGGGGTGGTGGCTTGGCAGGCAGAAGCTGGCGCAGAGTTGGAGATGGGTCCGTATTTGATTGCAGAAATGGTGGAAAGGGTTGGTTAAAGCAAATCGGCTTGCAAGTTTCTGATAAAAGCCGATTGAGCTGTGAGCCGTGAAGGATTCGTNNAGTGCTTAAAAGGCACCTGCTCTACCACTGAGCTAACGGCCCGTTTGCTTCTGTTTCAAAGCCGTCAAATTTTACCACATTTTTGAAAAAGTCAAGGGGATCTCTTCTGATTAAAAAACGGTCTGAAATCTCATACGAGATTCTCAGGAAACTCTCAATATTCTCTTACCAACCTATAACTATAAAAATTAGATTATTGCATATAATAACGTTCATGTTTGAGAACCAACATGTAGTAGAAGAACAATCTGTGGTTGATGAATTTATGCTGGTTGAAGGAGAACATAACTGGCAACAAGATTCAGCAATCCAAGCAGAACCACAACTGACAATTCCATTCCCTTCATTTGAACAGCAGATCCGCCAATTGCGGTTGGCTATCTTTGTTCTGTTGGGGGTTTTGTGTCTAGCGGTGTTGGCAATTGGGCTGACGATTCGTAAGGCACAGTATGAGTGGTATTGGGAGCAGGCGCGTGGGGCATTTCGTGACGCTTTTTTCCGCCAGTCGGACTATCTGCCGGCGGCACAGCAAGGCACGCCCGCCGCCGATGTGACAGCCGTCTCCACTACCAGCCTGTCGCTGTCCGATTTTTCTTCCAACACTGGGCAAAAGCCTACCCAACTGCCTAGCCCTTCCCCACTGCCCACCGACCATCCAACTGCGCTCCCTTCCCCATCCCCCACCCCTTTCCCACTAAAAGAAGCGCCGGAGGCTTATTATCTGAGCGGTTTCCGTTATGAGAAGCAGAAGGCAAATAATTGCGGTCCGACTACGCTTTCCATGATGCTGAGTTATTGGGGCTGGCAAGGCGACCAAGATACCATCGGCAATGTGCTGAAACCCACTACCCGCGACAAAAATGTGCGCTGGGATGAATTGGTGACGTATGTAAAGACCAGTGCCGGTTGGCTGGATTCGATGTTCCGCGTCAATGGCGATTTTGCCTTGATAGAAAAGTTTATCGCTAATGACTATCCGGTGATGATAGAAACCGGCTATTATGTCAACACCTTATGGGTTGGGCATTATTTGCTGGTGACCGGCTACGATGCCAACACCAAGACTTTGCGGGTACACGATGCGACTGGCGGTCCCGACCGCGATTTGTCGTATGATGAAGTAGATGAGTTGTGGCAACAGTTTAACCGCATGTTCATTTTGGTGTATCCGGTGGAAGACCAAGCCAAGGTGGCGTTTATGCTGGGAGCCGACTACACCGATGAAGCGCAAAACCGCCAGCGGGCGCTGGAGCGGGCAGAGCAAGAAGCCAAAGCCGACCCGAAAAACCCGTTTGCTTGGTTCAATATCGGTTCGAATCTGACTTATTTTGACCGCTATGCCGAAGCCATTACTGCCTACGACAAAGCCCGCGAGATTGGCTTGCCGTGGCGCATGTTGTTCTATCAGTTTGGTCCGTATCGCGCCTATTTCTATTCTGGGCGCTATCAGGATGTAGAAGACTTGGCAAGTGCCACGCTAGAAGCCCGCCCAGATTTGGAAGAGTCGTTTGTCTGGCGCGGCTGGGCACGCTATATGTTGGGGCGCACCAACGAAGCGATTTTGGATTGGAACAGCGCCCTGGAAGTGAATCCAAATTTTGCCGATGCGATTACCGCACTCGAATATGTAGGAGCACGATAATTATGCGTTCCGGCAGATCATCCGGTACTTTACGCACCATTACTCGCCAGCGCCGCCGCCACGCGGCTCTACCCCTTTATTACACGCTCTTTTTTTTGCTGTGTTTATTGTTGTGTGCTGGCACAAGTTGGGGCTTGTACCAAATTCCCGCCGTCCATGACCGTTTGTATTGGCGCATTGACCAGTGGACTTCGAGCGTGCGCCAATGGTTCAATCCACGCGCGTCCGATATTTTGCCGACTCCGGTGGATAACGGCAGTTTTGCCCTGAAAATTTTTGCCACTACGCAAGTGCCAACTCTGGTGGCAGATTTGAACGGTGAAGTCAGCACGCCCACTCCACTGCCCCCCCTACCATCCTACGCCACCGAATCGCCACTGACCGCCACACCTTCTCTTACGCCGAGCATCACGCCAAGCCCGACTATTACGCCTACCCCCACGCTCTTGCCTTCTGCCACTGAACTGGCATTTAGCGGGCATGAATATCAAAAGTGGAACAATTGCGCCCCTGCCAATTTGGCAATGCTCTTGAAGTTTTGGGGCTGGAAGGGCGACCAACTGACCACCGCTGGCGTGCTTAAACCCAATCCGCTCGACCGCAATGTGCGCCCAGATGAGATACTAAGCTATATCGAAAGCGAAGCAAGCGGACTCAAAGCCTATTTGCGGGTGGGCGCGGACATTACGCTCATCAAAACCCTGCTCACTTATGGCTACCCAGTACTCATCGAAACCGGCTACGAGCTAGAAGACAAGGGCTGGATGGGTCATTATGAATTGGTGACGGGTTACGATGATAACCGCTCTACCTTTACCATTCAGGATAGCTATTTGGGACCGAATCATTGGGTCAATTATGTGGATTTTGACGCACACTGGCAGGATTTTAATCGCGTGCTGATTTTGGTGGCGCCCCAGCAGGATGAAGCGCGTGCCTTACAGGGGTTGGGCAGGTATGCCACACTCGAAGGTAGCTGGGAGATTGCGCTTAAAACCGCGCAATTGGAGACTCAGCGTGACCCGAGCGATGCCTTTGCTTGGCATAATTTGGGGGCAAGTTGGGCGTATTTAAATGAAAAGGAAACCGCAAATGCCGCCTTTGACGAAGCCCGCAAGGTCGGTTTGCCGTGGCGTATGTTGTGGTATCAGTTTGACATTTACCGCACCTATTACGAAACGGGTCGGCTGGCGGATTTGATTGCTTTGGCAGACCACACGCTGGATGATGCGGGGGGAAACTTGGAAGAGAGCTTTTTCTGGCGCGGTTGGGCAAAGTACGCGCTGGGGGATAGCGCCGGCGCGTTGGATGATTTTGCCGCCGCCATCGCACTGAACAGCAACTTTTCAGCGGCAATCAAAGCGCAAGCCAGTATCCAAGCCGAGCTAGCGGATACGGCTGGCAAGCCAAGCGATATCGTGCAGGGCAAGGTGGTGCTGGACGAAGACCGCTGTTGTATCCGTGCGGTGGTCAGCACGCCCCTGCAAATCAAAGCCAATTTTACTGCCAGCAGTAGCGCCGGTAAGGTGACGCAAATGCGCGTGGTGGAAGGGCAGAATTGTGGCGAGCAAGTGAATATGGACTTGGTGAGTTGGGAGCCGTTTGTGCCGGAAAAAACCTATAACACCACTGCCCCGCTGAGCTATGCAAATTACGCAATTTGTGTACAATTTCAAGATGAGCAAGGCAATCTGTCGTTTATTTTTGTAGACGAAATTGCACTTGAAGGCTTGCGCCCCACCCCAACACCGTAAGCGCAGGGGCTGGTCGCTAGCCGCTGGTAGCTGGTGGCTATACTGAGCGCTTACTTATCATTCATCCCGTATCCCGCATCCCGCATCCCGTATCTCATATCCCGTATTCCGTATCCCGCATCTCATATCCCGCATCCCGCATCCCGTATCTCATATCCCGTATTCCGTATCCCGCATCTCATATCCCNNTATCCCGTATCCCGTATCTCATATCCCCCATTCCGTATCCCGTATTCCGTATCCCGTATCCCGTATCTCATATCCCCCATCCCTTCCCCCACCCCACTTTCCCCATGCCTTCCTCCAAAAACGTCTTTCTTTCCACCGCCATTGTCATGGGCGGGATGGTGCTTTCAGTCGCGTTGGGTTTGTTACGCAGTCGCTTTATCGGCGCGGCATTTGGCACTGGCGCAGAATCCGATGCCTACTTTGCCGCCAATGGCATCCCCGAAATGCTGTTTAACGTGCTTTCCAGTGGCACGCTCACCTTTGCCTTTTTGCCGGTCTTTGCCGAGCTACTCGGCTTCAACGACCAAAAAGCCGCCGCCAGCCGCCTGTTTAGCCAAGTGCTGAACACCCTGCTTCTGACCATCATCGTTGCCGCCAGCGCCGTTGCCATTTTTGCCCCTAGCCTTGTGTCTGCCGCGTGGGGCGTTGCGCCCGGCTTTGACCCCGCTACCCAAGCCCTGACCGTGCAGTTAATGCGCATTTGGTTGATTTCCACCGTCATTTTTGCCATCAGCAGTTTGATAACGGGCGTGTTACATGCCCACCAGCACTTTGTACTACCTGCCATCACCCCAGCCCTCTACAATCTGGGCATCATCGTTGGCGCACGCTACTTCGCCCCCGAAAGCGGGTTGGGGCTGGGCGTGGTTGGGCTGACATGGGGGGCGGTGTTGGGGAGCGCCCTGCATTTGGCGGTGCAGTTACCCGGCTTGCTGTGGTATCGCGTGCGGTGGCAGGCAATCTTGCAGTGGCGTGACCCGTACTTCTTGCGCGTAGCGTTTCTCATGCTCCCGCGCATTGCCGACCTGTTCATGGCGCGGGCTTCCATCAACTGGATTAATTCCAATCTTGGCTCACAATTGGGCGAAGGGCGGGTGGCGGCGCTCCAAAACGCCTTTACCCTGATGAATATGCCGTGGACGCTCATCGGCACCGCCATTGGCATCGCCATCTTCCCCACACTGGCGGCGTTGGCGGCAACCCGTGCGCCCGGCGCCGAAAGGCAAGCCCTGAGTGGCTCCCTGCGGGCGGTGCTGGTGTTGGCTTTTCCGGCGGCAGTATTCTTGGTTGTGCTGGGGGAACCAATTGTGCGGTTAATCTTCTTTGGTGGGGAATTTGGCGAAGCAAGTGTGGCGCTGGTGGTGTGGGCTTTGCAGTTTTACGCACTCACCATGATTTCGCAATCGTTATTAGACGTGGTGGTACGCGCCTTTGCCGCCCGCCAAGACACTTGGACGCCGTTGTTTGTCTCGCTCTTTACCACCAGCCTGAATATCGCACTCTCGATTTGGTTTGTGCGCACTTGGCTAACGCACGGCGGTTTACCGCTGGCAAATGCCATTGCGGTGGGGGTGGAAGTCAGTCTGGGACTGCTCATTCTTGGCACGCGCTGGCGCTTGGTGGACGCCCGGCAGATTTTGCTGGATGCTGGACGTGCCTTGCTGGCAGTGCTGGGCATGGCGCTTGCCTTGCTAGGCGTGCAACGCTTGGGCTTGAGCCTACTGCCACACTTGGGCGTGTCACTGGTGACGGGCGGGCTGGTGTACCTGCTACTGGCACGCCTGCTTGGCATCCGCGAAGTGCTGGACATCCCGCTGGGCTTGTTAAGCCGCGTGCGAACGGCTACGAACTAGGGATAGGACTGACGCAGTTTGCAGGTGAGAAAAGACTATTTTACGTCTGATGTGAAATTGAATTAGAGATTAGAG
>DKKK01000002.1 GCA_002455215.1 Anaerolineales bacterium UBA6668
AATCTTTCATGCGGTTGCCCTGTCACGGCAATTTTGCATCCGATTCTTGTGAAAGTTGCGCTTTACCCCTAAAGAAAAACACACCTGAAGCATGACGATTATATGATAAGATTGCCGCGCTATGTCAGAGAATTTACCTATTGAAAATACGCAACCCGATGCTCGTATGGCGGGGGTAGCACGTGCCGCTTCCATTGTCGCAGTTGCCAATATTGTCAGCCGTGTGCTGGGCATGTTGCGCGACCAAGTCAAGAGTTATTATTTTGGCGCCAGTAGCCAAGTCAGCGCCTTCGATTTGGCGACCAAAGTAACCGTCATGTTTTACGACCTGCTGGCAGGTGGTATGGTCAGCTCCGCGCTGGTGCCGGTCTTTAGCGAGTATGCCCAACCCGCCCGCCGTAAGGAGCTGTGGCAAGTCGCAAGTTTCCTGCTCACGCTGACGGTGGTGGTGTTGGCAGTACTGACCTTGCTAGGGGAGATGTTTGCAAGCCAGATTGCTTGGCTGATTGGCGGTGGGCAATCGCCAGAAGCATTGGCATTAACCACCCAGCTATTGCGCATCACCTTGCCCGCCATGCTCTTTCTTAACTTAGCGGGCATTCTGTCGGGGCTACTCTACTCGCTCAAGCGTTTTACCCTACCGGCGTTTAATTCTTCCATCTTTAACCTGAGTATTGTACTGGTGACCATCATCTTTGCCAAACGTTGGGGGGTATATGCGTTGGCGGTTGGGCTTTTGCTCGGTGCGCTGGCGCAAGTGCTTCTACAACTGCCTGCTTTGCGTGACTCACAATTGCGCCCGCTCTTTGATTGGAAACATCCCGCGTTACAAAAAATTGCTCGCTTGTACTTGCCAATCGCCGTGGGCTTGGTGGTGGATTTGGTCAGCCGCACACTCAGTTATCGCTTGGCAACCGAAACCGGTCCAAACAGTGTGGCATGGATGGGTTATGCCACCACGCTCATGCAATTCCCACTTGGGCTAACCAGTACTGCCGTTGCGGTTGCCATTTTGCCCACACTCAGCCGTCAGGCGCAAGAGATTCGGGCGCACGGCAATCGCAATGAATTTCTCGCTACCCTAGCGCAAGGCATTCGCTTGGTGTTGGTGCTGATTATCCCGGCAACCGTTGGCTTGTTCGTGCTAGCCAAACCCATCATCGTGCTGATCTTTGAACATGGCGAATTTACCCGTGCCAGCACAGATATGACTACCTTTGTTTTGCACTTGTACTTGCTAGGGGTCATCTGGGCGGCGGTAGATTTGCTGTTGGTCAATGCCTTCTACGCCCAGCAGGATGCGTGGACACCCGCAATGGTCGGTTTGGTGTGTGTGGCGATTTATCTGGCAGTTGCCTTACTCCCCGCACTTTTTCGTCAGTTACAATTGCAAGATTTGATGATTGCCAACGCCGTCCAACTCACCTGCCATACCATCATTATGGCATGGCTCTTACAACGCCGCGTGGGTGGCTTGGGTGGACATGGCTTGCTAGGTTTAATTGCCAAAGCTGGTTTTGCCAGCTTGCTGATGGCTTTGTTAAGTATGTGGGTCTATCGTTTGAGCGTTCTTATCCCGCTAGGGGGAGTGGTGGGGGAATTGGTGCAGGTGGCTTTGCCGGGAGCGCTAGGGGCGGTGTGCTATTTTGCGCTGTTATGGCTTTTGCGCGTGCCGGAAGTGGGGCAATTGGTGGGGATGGCGCAAAGAAAGTTGGGGCGGGCGGCATAGGTTACCGCACACACCCCAATTTTGCGTGACATCGACTCACCTAAGTTAGCCGGTATTGCGTAAGCCAGCCGCAATGCCGTTGATAGTTACCACAATCACATCGCGCAAATCCTGAGCGGGCTTGCTTTCGGGGTCAGGCAGGGCACGCAAGCGGCGCAAATATTCCACCTGAATAAAGTTAAGCGGGTCAATGTACGGATTACGCACTTCTACCGAGCGTTGGATTACTGGCTCATTGGCAAGCAGGTGACTCTCACCAGTGATTGCCAAAATCACATCGCGTGTGCGGTTATACTCATCTTGAATTTGCTGGAAGAAATGCTTGGCAAGCGTCTGGTCACTAACCAAGCGCACATACTGGCTGGCAATGCCCATATCAGCCTGAAGCAAGGAAAGTTCGGCATTGGAGAGCATAGCGCGAAAGAACGGCCACTCGCTGTACATCTCCTGCAAGACTGCCACCCCCACACTGCTCAAGCCACTGCCTAGTCCAAACCAACCCGGCAAGTTAAATCGGCTTTGCATCCAGCTAAACACCCACGGAATGGCGCGAATATTGCCTACTTGAATGACCCCGCCACTGCCGCGCTTGGTGGGGCGACTGCCAATGCGCAAACGCCCGATTTCGTCTAGTGGAGTGGCTTGCCGCCAAAAGTCCATAAACCCATCCGATTGGTAGACCAAACTACGATAGGTTTGCCGTGCAACTTCGGCAGTGCTTTCGAGCGTTTCTCGCCAGTGGGCGGGCAGTTGTGCCTTTGCCATATCCGGGGTGGATGCCGTGATGACCGCATGAGTCATTTGTTCGAGATGGCGGCGAGCAAGCTGGGGTGTGGCATAGCGTGCGCCAATCACTTCACCTTGCTCGGTCAAGCGGAAGCGTCCGCGCAAGCTATTGGGCGCTTGCATCTGCACGCCGCGGAAGATGGGTCCCCCCCCACGGGCAATGCTTCCGCCGCGCCCGTGAAAGAGCGTCACGCGCACATCATACTTTTGGCAAGTTTCGGCAATTTGTTCTTGCCCCTGATACAGATTCCAGTTTGAAGCCAAAAAGCCACCATCTTTGTTGCTGTCGGAATAGCCTACCATCACCATCTGCGAGCGTTGGCAGGTTTCCAAATGCGCTTGGTACACCGGATTGGTGAACAGGGTTTGCAAAATGGTGGGGGCGTTGCGTAGGTCGTCTATTGTTTCAAAGAGTGGGGCGATAAACATGCCATCGGCGCAATCGCTCCAGCGTGCCAAGAGCAAAACAGCCAGCACATCCGCCGCGCTTTTGCACATACTAATAATGAAGGGTCCCAATAACTCACCACCGTAGATAGTACGTACCCTACGGATTAAGCGGAAAAGCTTGGCAGTTTCTACGGTGGGCAGGGTTACCCCTGCATTGCGAGCTAGAGCCGGAACCGGTTGCTGGAGCAGTAGGGTGAGTAGTCTTGCGCGTTCATCGGCGGGAGCATCTTCAAAAGCGGGGTGTAGCTTAAGCGCTCGCAGTAGCTCACCCACTGCACTATTAATCATCGCGCTGTCTTCGCGTAGGTCAAGCCGTGCGGCGTGCAAACCGAAGATTTCAAATTGTTGGATAAGCGGGCGCACCGAAATTTTGGCAATTGATTCCGGGACCGATTGCTCAATCCAGCGCAAGACCTGTAAAATTTCCGGCAAAGAGACGCGGGCTTCATGGGGCGCATCATCCAGCAGGCGTGGAACCATATCCGCATTGCTTACCGCATTTTGCAAGTCCTGACCCAACAATGCCAATGCCAGCCGGATTTGCTCGTCCGGGTAACGCTCGGCTAGGTAAGTTTCGTGTTCGTTGTAAGGCTGGCGTGCTTCGAGCCAGGCGGTCAGTTCGGGCACAACCGCACTGCGCCGAGATGTCATACTTAGGCGGCGCGAAAGCTCAGACAATGCGGCGCGATGGTGTACCAATGCCAGCCCACGATGCAGGCGCAACGTTTCTGCNNACATACGGGTTGCCATCGCGGTCACCCCCCATCCAACTGGCTAAGCGTAGCCAACCTGGGCGCAAGCGTAGTCCGGGGTAGTGTTCGTGTAGCGCTTTTTCCAGTTCGGAATAAATTTGCGGTAGGGTGTCCCAAAAAACCGATTCTACGAAGAACAAACCGGTACGCACTTCATCCGTTACCATTGGCTTGGCAATGCGGTCGCGGTTGGTTAGCCACATGCCAGTTACTTCGGCACGGATTTTGTCTAGCACCACATTTTGCTCATCGGGCGCGATGTCGCTATCCAACTGGGAGAGTAGGGCGCTGATTCGCTGTAATTTGCTCAGCATGGTACGGCGTTTGGCTTCGGTGGGGTGAGCGGTTAACACCAATTCCACATCCAAACTACGCAAAAGCGCCGCCATTTGTGCCGCGCTCGTGCCTTTTTCTTTCAGTGTTTGGATTGCCGAAGCCACACTCTGTGGCAGGGGTTGCGGATAACTATCGCGAGCACGCTGACGCAAACGCCGGATACGGTGGTGGTCTTCGGATAGGTTGGTTAGGTCAAAATAGAGTGCAAAGGCATCTGCCACTGCCCGTGCAGATTTTGACCCCAGCGCACGTACCGCAACCGTTAGTTCGTGGTCGGGGTTGCCGGGTTGTTCGGCTTGGCGGCGGGTTTTCGCCAGCAAGCGGATGCGCTCTTCGGTCTGGAACAAGTCGGCGGATTCCTGCTCGGCAATCACTTCGCCCAATATGCCACCCAATATATTAATCATTTCCGAAAGTGAGATTGGTTTTTCCATAATGTGTTTTGTGTTTGCTTTGGCTACAGGTTAAAATCTCGGAATGTAAACGCGCGGTTTTGCAAAACCTTTCCCCCATCGCCGCTAAATTGTACTGGTATTTTGTATAATTGGGGGAAATTCGGCTGACCTGTATTTCCTTCAGATTTTGAAGTTGGTAGTGGTTCAAGGGCAGTGAAAATGAGCCTACAGTATGGCACTTATCATTTATGTTTCGACCACTACATATCTATTTTATGCACACTTCCAACAAACCGCTCACCATTTGCATTGCCGGGGGCTCTGGCTCAGGCAAAACCACGTTTGCACAGTCTATCTTAGACCGTATTGGTCGCGACCGTATCGCCTACC
Source organism: Anaerolineales bacterium UBA6668 (assembly GCA_002455215.1). Classification (GTDB taxonomy): domain Bacteria; phylum Chloroflexota; class Anaerolineae; order Anaerolineales; family UBA6668; genus UBA6668. Next base: position 4,839 of record DKKK01000002.1, read on the forward strand.
TAGCCCACGATAGCTACTACATTGACCTAGCACACCTTTCTAGCGAAGAACGCAAAAAAGTCAATTTTGACCACCCTGACTCGCTGGAAACCAGCTTGATGGTGCAACACATCCGCCAATTGCAACACTGGCTACCGGTGGAAGTGCCCATCTACGACTTTTCCCGCGATACACGCACCAGCCACACCAGCACAGTCGCACCACAGCCCATCATTTTGCTTGAAGGCATTCTCATCCTTTCCGAACCCAGCGTGCGTGAATTGTGCGACATTAAAATTTTTGTGGATGCCGATGCAGACGTGCGCCTGATTCGCCGCCTAAAGCGCGATATTGTCGAGCGTGGGCGCAATTTTGAGAATGTGGTGGAGCAATATTTGCGCACCGTGCGCCCGGGTCACATTGATTTTGTCGAGCCGAGTAAACAATATGCCGATATTATCATCCGCGAAGGCGGTTATAACCATGTTGCCATTGAAATGCTCACCGCTCGACTGAAAGAAATGCTACAATAAGAAGAGTGCAACCATTCTCACTCACAAAACTTGCCGTATCATGCAAAAATCTGTCCTTATCACTGGCGCTTCCACTGGCATTGGTTTAGCCTGCGCCCAATACCTTGCCGAGCTTGGCTGGCGTGTCTTTGCGGGTGTTCGTAAAACCACAGACGCCGAAAAGCTGAAAATCCTGCACCCAAACATTCACCCGCTCATGCTGGATGTCACCCAACCGGAGCAAATCAAACTTGCATTGCAAGAAATTTCTGCACAGGTGGGGAGCGCTGGCTTGCACGGCTTGGTGAACAATGCCGGTGTGGCTGTGGCGGGTCCGGTCGAGTTCATGCCGCTTNNCGCCAGTTTGAAATCAACTACTTTGGGCAAATCGCCGTCACCCAAGCCTGTTTGGCACTCATCCGGCAGGCACAAGGACGGATTGTGTTTATTAGCTCGGTGGCGGGGCGCATCTCCTTCCCATTTATGAGTCCCTACACCAACAGCAAGCACGCCTTAGAAGCCCTGGCCGAGTCTTTGCGCATTGAAGTGGATAAATTCGGCGTGCGGGTGGCGGTGGTGTGCCCGGGCAGAATCGCCACCCCCATCTGGGAAAAATCGCTGAAAGCCGGGACAGCCTTGCTTGACAAATTTAGCGAAGCCGAGCAAGCGCTGTACCGCGAAGGACTGGATATGCTGATAGGGCAGGGCAGTGACAGCAGTGGCTTGCCGGCACAGGCAGTGGCAGACAAAGTGTCCCATGCTTTGACCAGCCGCTTCCCCCGTCCGCGTTACATTGTGGGGCTAGATGCCCGTGTAGGGGATTTCTTGGGGCGCTTGCCTGCTCGCTGGCGGGATGCCATCATCAAACTGCGCCTAAAATCAATGGGAAAATAAAGGTTTTAAGCCTATGGAACTAACCCTAACCACCCCTGCCCTGCTGTTTCCGGCAATTTCGTTGCTGTTATTGGCATATACCAACCGCTTTTTGGCTTTGGCGGCGCTCCTGCGCGATTTACACGACCGTTATAACCAAAACCCCAGCCCGCAAGTGTGGGGACAACTGCAAAACTTGCGCCAGCGGGTAGAAATTATCCGCAATATGCAGGTGTTTGGGGTAGCCGGATTTTTTTGCTGTGTCTTGTGTATGTTTTTGCAATTTGCGGGCTATATCGAACCGAGCAAGTGGGTGTTTGCCATTTCGTTAGCCGCTTTACTGATTTCATTGGCGCTTTCTTTGCGCGAAGTGTTTATTTCCATTGACGCACTCAAATTGGAGTTGGATGACATTATCAAATGAACGAGCTAGATACATTTTTCCCCCGTGATGCTGAAAATCGCCCGCTTGACTCGGCTGATTTTCCCGCCAGCGATGCCCCTGCCGACCCACGCACGCCGTTGGGCTTAGTGGTGAGTGGCGCACTTTCCAAAGGCTTGCAAGTTAAGCTCACCAGCCAGCAGGATGCTTCGCAAGCCATTGAGCAGATGGCAGTCGGGCGCTATGTGGTGGTCGCTGGGCAGACCGGACGTAAGTTTTTTTCGCTGGTCACCGATATATCCCTAGATAGCACCGCCAAAGAGCTACCCCAACGCCCGCCAAGCGAAAGCCCCTTTCGCGCTAGCATCTATCGCGGCAACGTGGCGTATGGCATTGCCAATGTTTCGCCGATGCTGATGCTAGACCCCGGCGACAGCAAGCCACGCCCAGTCAAAACCATCCCCGCCCACTTCTCGCCCGTCTATGAAGCCACCGAATCCGATGTGCAAGCGGTGTTTGGCGCGGCAGATGACGACCACTTCCACATTGGCACGCCGCTGGATATGGAGCAGGTGAAGGTGTATCTTAATCTTGACCGCTTTGTCGAACGCTCATCGGGTATTTTTGGCAAGTCGGGCACGGGCAAATCATTTGTGACCCGCACCTTGCTGGCGGGGGTGATTGCCCGCAAGAAAGCCAGTGCCTTAATTTTTGACATGCACAATGACTACGGCTGGGCAGTGCAAAACGAGCGCACCCAAGAGTTCAAAGGCTTACGCCAACTCTTTACCGCTGGTGAAGTGGCTGTCTTTACATTGGATGACCCTACTTCGCGGATGCGGGGTAGCCATACCGATGGCACTGTGCAAATTCCCTTTGCCGATGTCGAAGCGGGCGATGTGGAAATGTTAGCCGGTGTATTGTCTTTGAGCGATGTGCAGGTAGGGGCTTTGTACTACTTGGAGCGTGAGCTAGGCAAGCAATGGATTCAAAAACTAATCAGTGATAAGAAAGAAGATGGCGATGAAATTGCAGAACTGTTGGAAAAAGGGCAGTTGATGAAGGGCACGCTCGGGGCGATGCAGAGAAAATTTGAAGCATTTCGCCGGATGGATTTTCTGGTTAGTAGTGCCAGTACAGACACAGTGGGAAATATTTTCACCAAATTATCGAATGGCAAGAGTGTAGTGCTGGAATTTGGCAGGCATGGCGACAATTTGCAGGCGTATATGCTGGTCGCCAATTATCTGACCCGCCGCATTCACCGCCGTTATGTAGATGCGAAGAACAAAGCTATTGGCGGGCAGGGGGCAAAACCCAACCCGCTGATGATTGTGGTGGAAGAAGCCCACAAGTTCCTGACCCCTGAGCTAGCAGAACACACCATCTTTGGCACGATTGCCCGCGAATTGCGCAAGTACAATGTCACTTTGCTGATTGTAGACCAACGTCCGAGCGCGATTGATGATGAAGTGATGAGCCAAATTGGCACGCGTGTCACCTGCTTGCTGGATAACGAAGCCGATATTCGGGCTGTGTTCAGCGGAGTAAGCGGGGCGAGCCAACTGCGCGAAGTGCTGGCACGCCTAGATACGCAACAACAAGCACTGATTTTGGGGCACGCCGTACCGATGCCGGTGGTGGTACGTACCCGCAACTACGACCTTGAGTTGTATGCGGAAATTTCACCGAGCCAGTTTGTGCCCAAGCCAGCAAGCCCTATCAAGAGTGCCGAAGAAACCGCGCTGTGGGGGTGATGGGGTGGGATAGCGTTATGTGAAAAGTCAAAAGTTTTCGGCAAGTGACAGTTTGAAGCATTAGCCGTTTGTTACAAATTTTTGGGAGAAATTTGCATGAACGAAAAATATATGGGTCCGTATCGAATCATTGCCTTATTGGGGCAAGGTGGCATGGCGCAGGTCTTTCGTGCCGAACATGCGGTTATGGAACGTGAAGTCGCCTTAAAAGAACTTTTGCCCGTTTTTCTAAGCGAACCACAAGCAGAAGCACGGTTTTTGCGTGAAGCCAAGCTTTTGGCAAAACTGGAACATTCTGCCATTGTTCCGATTTATGACAGCGGCAAGGATGAGCAGTCGCAAAGGCTGTATCTGGTGATGCGCCTGATGAAGGGCGGTAGCTTGGATGACCGGCTTAAAGCCAAAGGCAAACTGAGCGTTATCGAATACTTACCGATTTTACAGCGGGTGGTGCAAGCCTTAACCTTTGCCCATAAAAATAATGTGGTACACCGCGACCTAAAGCCCGGCAATGTCATGTTTGATGGCGAAGGACAAGCATACCTGAGCGATTTTGGCATTGCACATGTTGCCCAACAAACCGTGCCAATGACCGCAACAGGCGCGAGGCTTGGCACGCCCCAATACATGGCTCCCGAACAATTTGACAGTGGGCTGGTGGATGGACGCACCGACCAATACGCACTGGCTGTGATGAGCTATCAAGTGTTGACGGGTAAACGTCCTTTTGATGCGGACACACTGGCTCGTTTGATGAAGATGCACTTGCTGGATGCTCCACCAGCCTTGACGTTGCCCGATGCCAAACTAGGCGACCGCATTAACGCAGTTCTGCAAAAAGCGCTGGCAAAGGAGCCGAGCGAACGCTTCACTTCATGTACGGCGTTTTTGCAAGCATTCGAGCAAGCGGTGCGGGCTTCCCAGCCACGCACTTTGCCCACACAACTGGAAGCAACTTTACGGGAAGCGACTTGGGTTGAAGATACCACCGTCATTGAAGAAGCGCCCGCGTGGCAGATGGCACAACCGGTACGTCCCGCCCCTCCCGTCCAGCATCCAACGATATCCCCACCTGCCTACACCGCCCCGCAAGTTGCGCCCAACAAAAAGGGAATGCCGGTGTGGATGTTGGGCTGTGCAGGCGTGATTGCCTTAGCTATGCTAGGTTTTCTCGGCGTGTTGGCATTGCAGGCTATGCGCTCCAATTCACCCACTCCACAATCCAATATCATTGCCGATACCGCCAGCCCATTGTCCACCGACTCACCCACGCGCAGGGTGCAACAACCGACTTCTGTTTCCAGCAGTTTTGAGTGTGCGGGCGTACTGCCCACCCGTTTGCAAATCGGTCAAACAGTGCAAGTCCCCGCTGGGCAAGATGCCAATGCAGTTTGGCGTGACCCGTACAAGAGAAATGAAAAATTAGGCTTGGTTGCACCCAAAATCCCGTTTGAAATTATTGATGGACCGGTTTGCGATGAGTATGTGTGGTGGAGAGTGCATCTGCCCAATGGCATCAAAGGTTGGACTGCCGAGTCAGACCAGTATACCTATTGGTTGGAAGTGGTGCGCTAGCCACTACTGTGAGTCGGTTAGCCTTACCCCAGAAAATAATCTAACAGCGTGCGGGCGGAATCCAAGAACGGCTGTTCCCCCGGCACGTCATGGTCTAAATTAACCTGCCGATTCAACTGCGACAATGCCGGTTGTAGTGGGGTGGGTAGCAGATTGCGCTCTGCCAGTAGGCGCAGGTTAGACATGGCAGAAATTTTGGGCGCAATGCCTTGCCCTGCCAGCCAGTTTGACCCCGCCCAGCCCACTGCCCGCCGGGCGCACACGCGTGCTTTGCCTGCATTGCCTTGCTTTTCTGCGCTCATTGCGGCGTGCCATTCTTGTTCAATTTGCTCAGTGGTATACATAATTTTTCTTGCTGGCTGGTGGGTTAGGCGGTCTAGGCGGATTTTTTGCTAATCGGCAGTAGCCGCCCACTGCCAAATGCCAAACGTGAAACGCGCAAAATGATCCCAAATTGTTTGCGCTTGTGCTCGGATTGGTGCAAAATGGCGTTGGTTTTCCCACTCTGTACCAAATCTTCCAAGTAGGGGGCAACCTGCTCATAATCAAACGGGTCCACTTGCTCGGGGCGTAATTCGGCGGAAGGTGGGCGGGTGAGAATGAAGGGTGGGATGACTTCATCCGTGCGGTTAATCTCGCGGGCGAGTGCTTGCACTTGCAGTTTGGTCAGGTCGCCGAGCGGGGAAAGCGCCCCTGCTAGGTCGCCGTACAGCGTGCCATAGCCTAGTGAAAGTTCGGTTTTGTTGCTGGTGTTCAGCAAAACGCCGCCCTGTGCATTGACATACGCCATCAGAATCACCATGCGCACCCGCGCCTGAATGTTTTCGGCGGTAGTGCCAACTGTCACCAAATCAGGGAGCAGTTTTTCCATTGCACGTTGGACGGGGTCAATCTCCACCACTTCACAGGCTATGCCCAAGTTTTTTGCCAATTGCAGGGCGTTACTGGTAGAGCGTGGGTCGGTGTAGCGGCTGGGCATGGCAAGCGCGGTGACATTGGCACTGCCGAGCGCTTCCTTTGCCAGTACCGCCACCACTGCCGAATCAATCCCGCCCGATAGCCCCAAAAAAGCGTGCTTGAGCTGGTTTTTGGCAAAGAAATCGGCAATGCCATATTGCAAAGCTTGGCGGATTTGCACAATCTCGTTGGCGGGCGTGGGTACGGGTTGGGGTAGGGCGCATTGCACACTCGGCGCGAAAGCGGGCAGTTGGCAGGAGATGTGCCCATCCGCTTCCATTACAAAACTGTTCCCGTCAAAAATCAATTCATCCTGCGAGCCGACACTATTGCAGTACAGTAGGCGACACCCCAAGCGGCGGGCGTGATGCACGCGCTCGTTGGCAACGCCCAAGCGAAAGGGCGTGGCGGACAGGCACAGCAGGGTGGTTGCCCCTTGCTTGACCAGTTCCATCCCGGGGCTTTCGCCATAGCCTTCATCCCACAGGTCTTCACAAATCAGTGCGCCTACTGTCTCGCCTGCCAACTCAAAGACGGCGCTGGTCTTGCCCGGCACAAACCAACGCTCTTCCAAATAGACGTTATAGGTGGGAAGCAAGCGCTTTTGGGCGACACAGCGCACTTCGCCCGCTTGCAGGAGTAGCGCGGCATTGTGCAGGTGCGGGTGCGATGGTTTGCCTGCCCCCTCCGCCCGCCATACACTACCCACCACCAATGCCACACCTTCCGCGCATTGCTTCGCCAAATCATCCACTGCCGCTAGGCTGGCGGCGACAAAACTGTCATCATACAGCAGATCACGTGCTGGATAGCCAGTTATGCACATTTCGGGGAACAACACCACATCCGCGCCCTGGGCACGCGCTTGTTGGGCGGCTTGAACACACAGCGACACATTTCCGGCAAAGTCGCCGATGATGGGGTTGATTTGGGCAATGGCGTAAGTGGGCATGAACTGAATGGTTAAAGGATGCGGTTTGACGTGTGGCAATCCCAGTAATCAGGAGTGAATTTGCAAGCGTAAACAGCCTAAATGGGTATATTTTTTACTTCCTTTGCTTGCGTAAAACAAATTCTTCAATGATATTGACACTGCGAAAGTTTTCTAACTGCAAATCTTCAGAATACACGCTGATTTGAAAGGCACTTTCTAAAAAATTGACCAATTGCATGGCAAATTCTTCGCGCACCAATCCGAGTGCAAAAATATCATCGCTATCCGAATAACGGGCTGGGAAGAGCAAATTGGGGTCAATAAAGGCACGAACACGGTCTTTGATGGTTTGGCTGGACATGGTTTTAATGGGTTGAAAGAGTGGTTTTGTGTGCTATATCCAATAAGGATGAAAACTGCTAAGGAAAAAAGCGTAAATCAACCTTCGGCATGTGTGTCGAAGGTAACCTGTGCCGAAGATGAGTAAGTTTACTCACCATAGATTGTAGCAGGTTCTGGATAAGCGGCAAACCCCTTGCGAATGAGCCTTTGCAAAGGCGGGGCAATCTCGCTGGTGAGTGTGGCAAGCTCGGCGGGCGAAATCCAGCGCAACAGGTGCGATTCTCCGGCGGGTGGGGCGGCTTGCGCTGGCAGGCGGGTTGCCAGTAGATAGCGCAAATCCAAATGCAGGTGGGCGGGACGCTCCTGGCGGGCAGGAATCGCATGTACATCCACATCCAGCAGGCGCGGCGACTCCCCTAGCGGAAAAAACTGCAAATCGGGCAAGCCGCTCTCTTCGCGGGCTTCGCGCAAAGCAGTCACTGCCAAATCGGTGTCATAATCGCTATGCCCGCCAAATTGAAGCCACTTGTGCAGGTTTTTGTGATAATGCAAAAGCACCTTCCCGCTGGTTAAGTCCAGCACCAAGCCCGAACCGGTGAGATGACCCACTTCGCAAGATTGGTGAAACAAATGCGGGTGCGTCTCAAGCCAGGCAAGAATTTGGGCGGTGTCGGCGCGTTCCTTCTCGTCAGTTGGGGTGTGCGATAGCAAAGTCTGGCGCAAGGCGTGGCGGGCGGGTGCCAGCGTGTAAGCATACAAATCCAGCATCATGCCGTGCAGGGTTTCCAGCTTCTGCGAGTCGCTTTTCTCTGCCCACAAGGGCAGTGTGGCGTGGCGGTTAAACATAGCCACGCCTATTCCCAGTCAAATTGCATCTGGCGTGCGGTGCGCACGGCAAGTTCGCGCCCTGCCAGCCGTTCCACCAAGTGTAGGCTCATGCCAATGCCTGCCGCAATGCCCGCTGAAGTGACTATGCGTCCGTTATCAACCCACGGCACATCTGCCCGCACTGCTGTCTCTGGCGCAAACGCCTGCAAATCGGGGATATCTTCCCAGTGGGTAGTGGCTTGCTTGCCCGCCAGCAAACCGAGCTTGGCAAGCAAAAACGCCCCCGTACACACCGAAGCCGTCAGTTGGGTGTGGGCATCTACTTGTGCCAACCACGCCAACACCGCTGGTTTTTCCAGTTCGGCAGTCACCACCCCGCCGGGTACAATCAAAACATCAACGGGTGGGTGATTTTGAAACGTGTAGTGTGCCTGCACTTGCAGGTTGGCACGCGTGCGGGTGGGTTGGGTGCTTTGCGCCACGCTGAACACTTCAAACGGCTGGGGTTGGTTTAGGCGCACTGCCACGCGGCTGGCAGTGTAGAACACTTCGAGCGGTCCGGCGAAGTCGAGCACTTCAACGTCATCAAAAATGAAGATGGCAATGGAAAGAGACATAAGAAGTTAAGGAATTAATGGAATTGAGAGAATTAGAGAGATGAAGGCATGGAAACTTGGGAATTATAGAGAAATTTGGGGCATTGTGTCAATGGCTTGGATTTTGTAGCGTGCGATGGAATGTCTCGTATCGTTGCTATGGATGGAAACTGCGTTTTTTCCCTAAAAAAACGCCTACCTTCAACCTGTGGTGAATAGTATCCGTGCGCCAAATAAAAAACCCGCTGAGCTTAGGTGATAATCTGGTATACTGGCTGGGTCAATTGTTGGAGAATGTTTTTCTCATACCCACTTTTTATTAGCTGTTTCACCTTTGCAAGCCTTTCCGTAAACGAACTTTGAAATCAAGCATTTTTTCAAAAAGGATCACCGATTATGACCACCACACCGAATAATAAAAAAGACCGCGTGCATGGGCGTGTTTTTTGGATTTTGATGTTCCTTGCACTTCTGCAAACATTGTACCCCATTTCGTACTCGCCCAACCCAATTTTTCAGATGTTGTACAACTGGTTATACTTCGGCTTGGTATTTGCCGGGTTGTGGCTGACCGATGAACGAAAAAAACGCATTTTGCTATGGCTATTTGGTATTCCCATCTTGGTTTTAGGAGCCGTATTTGTTTTTTACCAAAAGACCTGGGTATATACGCTGGCGTATCTTGCCTATGAAGGCTTTTTTGTCACGGTGGCTTGGGTTTTATTTGAGTATATTTTCAAGGCAAAACGGGTTACGCTGGATGTGATCTACGCCGCTGTGACGGTGTATGTGCTAATTGGCGCAATGTTTGTTCCGTTGTATGGGATAGTGGAAACGCTCGCGCCCGGCTCGTTCATTGATAACGGTATGAAAGTGAGCGGTCCATTCCCCTGGCAGAATTTCGCCTATTTTTCTTATGTCACCCTGACCACTTTAGGTTATGGCGACATCCTGCCGGTGCAGATGTGGGCACGCGCACTGGTGGGGGTGGAAGCCGTCAGCGGCACGATGTACCTGACCATTATCATGGCGCGTTTGGTGGGGCTTTATGCGGCGCATGAAGAAGCTACTGAATTGGGTGGGGGGGAGCGCCAAGACGCAAGCGGTTAGCAAGGGTTATTCCCGCATCCCACTTCCCGCTTCTTGTATCGGTAGGATAAAAAGCGGGCAGAAATCACAACT
>DKKK01000214.1:0-29834 GCA_002455215.1 Anaerolineales bacterium UBA6668
GGTGTTATCACCGAAATCACGGCTTAGTAAGGTCGCCATTATGGCAAAGCAAAAGATTCGCATTCGCTTGAAAGCATATGACCATCGCGTGTTAGACCAATCTGCACGCCGAATTGTGGACACTGCAGAACGCACTGGCGCCAAAGTTGTTGGACCTGTGCCACTGCCCACACAAATCGAACGCTTCACTGTGCGCCGCAGTACCTTTATTGACAAGGACTCGCACGAGCATTTTGAAGTACGCACACACAAGCGCATGATTGATGTGCTTGACCCAGACTCGAAGACAATTGACACCCTGATGCGCCTAAACTTGCCAGCAGGTGTGGACATTGAAATCAAGATTTAGCGCAACCGTTGCGCTCGATATCGAAAAAAGCAGACGCCCAAGCTTGGGTGAAACAATCCAAAATTGGGCGTCTTAAAATTTTTACGGGCGCAATCGGAAACATCTCAATTTTTATCAAAAATGGTCATGCCTTCAAAGGCTGACCCTCAGCCAATGGCTAGAGCAACTGATAGTTGGCACAAAAAGCGCAATTGCGAACCGCGCTAACTATCAAAAACTGCCAAACAAGTCGCTATGCTGAGAGGAGTATTATGAAAGGTTTATTAGGAACAAAAGTGGGTATGACGCAACTCTTCGATGAAGAAGGGCGCGTTACACCGGTAACCGTTATCGAAGCGGGACCCTGCTTCGTTACCCAAATTAAAAACAAAGAAAACGACGGTTATCAATCGGTACAAATCGGTTTCCAGGAAACACAATCCAAAAAGCTGAGTGGTGGCGAAAAAGGTCACTTGCAACGTACCAGTGCGCCAAGTCTCAAGCATTTGCGCGAATTCCGCATTAAGGGCGACCTAGATGTGGCAGAAGGGCAAATTTTGAAGGCTGACGTATTCTCTGCGGGAGAATATGTGGATGTCATCGGTACTAGCAAAGGCAAGGGCTTCCAAGGTGGTATGAAGCGTCACAACTTTAGAGGCGCACAAATCACCCACGGTCAATCAGACCGTCAACGTGCCCCTGGCTCTATTGGTTCAAACTCTTTCCCGGGGCGCGTTATTAAAGGTCTACGCATGGCTGGCCACATGGGTGCTGACCGTGTCACTGCACAAAATTTGGTTGTTGTAAAGGTTGACCCTGAACGAAACATCATTGCAGTGCGGGGTAGCGTACCTGGCGCCAATGGAAGCTTGGTTGTTATTCGCCAAGCAAAGAAGAAATAAGGCGCAAAGGTGAATCTCATGAAAGTAGATGTTTTGAATATGCAAGGTTCGGCGGTTGATAGCATTGAGCTACCTGCCAACATTTTTGAAGCGCCTGTCAACGAAGACTTGATGCACCAGGCTTATGTGCGCCAAATGGCAAATGCTCGCCAAGGCACACACGAAACCAAACCCCGCCATGAAGTGCGTGGTGGTGGTAGGAAGCCATATAAGCAAAAAGGGACAGGTAACGCCCGCCAAGGTTCTCGCCGCGCTGCCCAATGGGTAGGTGGGGGTAAAATTCACACCCCGCATATGCGCGATTACACATTGGCGATGCCTCGCAAAATGCGCCGTGGCGCATTGCGCTCCGCACTCACTGTCAAGGCTTCTGCCAACCAAATTGTGGTGGTGGACCAATTGACCCTGTCCACTCCCAAGACCAAGGATATGCTCAACGCCTTGAAAGCCCTGGGCGTTGCAGACTTGCGCACGTTGGTTTTGCTGGCAAGCGACAATGACAATGTGGAAAAGTCCATTGCCAACTTGGAAAAAGCCACTTACTTGCGTGCTGGCTATCTCAACATCCGAGACCTGCTTTCTTTTGAAAGAGTGCTCATGCCGTTGGATGCGCTAGAAGTGATTAAGTCTAATCTTGGGCAGGAGGCATAAACCATGTTAACAATGTATGACGTCATCCTACGCCCAGTAGTGACCGAAAAATCCAACTATCAAAATGGAAAACTGCACCAATATGTGTTCCGTGTGCATAATGAAGCCACGAAAACACAAATTAAAGATGCAGTTGAAAAATTATTCAATGTTACAGTAACCCGTGTCAATGTGGCAGTGATGCCAGCAAAGTCGGGTCGGCGAATGCGCCGCTTAGTGGTCCGCAAAGCACCTTATAAGAAGGCTGTGGTGTGGCTCAAAGAAGGCGACAGCATCGCGGAATTTGAAGGAGTTAAATAATGCCAGTCAAGTCTTATAAGCCAACATCTGCTGGACGTCGTGGCATGACTGGGTATACCTTCGAGGAAATTACCCGCACTGAACCGACTCGCAGTTTATTGGCTCCTAACCTAAAGAGTGGTGGTCGTAATGCCACCGGACGCGTCACCGTGCAACATCGCGGCGGTGGACACAAGCGTTATTATCGTATCATTGACTTCAAGCGCAACAAGCTGAACATCCCAGCCAAAGTCGCTTCTATTGAATACGACCCGAATCGCACTGCTCGTATCGCACTGCTCAACTATGCCGATGGCGAAAAGCGCTACATCATTGCGCCCGTCGGCTTAAAAGTGGGCGATGCCATTATGGCAGGCTCTGGTGCGGATATTCGTCCCGGCAATGCCTTGCCATTGGCAGACCTGCCTGTCGGCACACTCATCCACAATGTGGAATTGAATCCGGGGCGTGGTGGGCAAATCGGTCGTTCCGCCGGTGTAGCCGCTCAACTGATATCCAAAGAAGGCGATATGGCACAAGTTCGTATGCCTTCCGGTGAAGTTCGCTTGCTCTCTCTGCACTGCATGGCAACTGTCGGTGAAGTAGGCAACATGGAACACCAAAACATCAACTACGGCAAGGCTGGACGAAAGCGCCATCTAGGTGTACGCCCAACCGTGCGCGGTAGTGCGATGGATCCTGCAAGCCACCCGCATGGTGGTGGTGAAGGTCGCCAAGGTATCGGTTTGGCAGGTCCCAAAACTCGTTGGGGCAAGCCAGCACTCGGCAAGAAAACCCGCAACAACAAACGCAGTGATCGCTTTATTGTGCGTGGTCGTACCAAGAAGAGCCGCAAATAGCGCTTGTTTAGGAGTATAACGAAATGTCTCGTTCATTAAAGAAAGGACCGTTTGTAGAACCAAAGCTACTTCGGCGTGTAGAAGAAATGAACTCCAAAAGCGAGAAACGTGTGGTTCGCACTTGGAGCCGTGCTAGCACCATTTTCCCTCAAATGGTCGGGCACACAATCGCTGTGCATGATGGTCGTCGCCATGTGCCAATCTATGTTACAGAAAACATGGTTGGACACAAACTTGGTGAATTCGCGCCCACTCGCACATTCAAGGGCCACGAAGCCAAGAAATAAGGTGAAATATGGCTGATACTCTCGTGCGGGCAACCGCTATCCGTGTCTCTGGTGCTGTGCAAAAAGCGCGTTTGGTTATCAACCAAGTGCGTGGACTGCCAGTCGAAAAAGCCTTGCAAACCTTGGACTTTATGCCCCAAGCCGCCGCAAAGCCAGTTGCCAAGCTCATTCGCTCGGCAATTGCAAATGCTGAAGAAAATCTGGGCATGAGCCGTGATGAACTGTATGTGCATACCATCACTGCTGATGAAGGTCCCACCAAATTTAGCCGCCGCTATCGTTATGGCGCACGTGGACGGGCAAAACCCATTCACCGCCGTTCCACGCACCTGACCGTGCTGTTGGCTAGCTCTGAAGAGTAATGGAGTACACTCATGGGACGTAAAGTAAATCCGAATGGTTTTCGGCTCAAAGTAGTTCGCGATTGGGATGCCCGTTGGTTTGCCCAAGGCGAAAAGTATAAGAAACAACTACTTGAAGATTTCAAAATCCGCGAAGTAGTGATGGAAATCAACAGCAAGGCTTCCGTTTCCAAAGTGGAAATCGAACGCTTTCCAAATTTGGTGCATGTCACCATCTTCAGCGCAAAGCCCGGTATTGTGATTGGACGCAAAGGCGAAACAGTTAAAAAGACCCGCCAATCACTCGAAAAACTGTGCGGAACGCAAGTAAAGGTAGATATTGCAGAAATTGCGCAACCCGACACCGATGCAAAGTTGGTTGCTGACAGCGTTGCTGGGCAATTGGAACGCCGCGTGGCACATGCCCGCGCCATCAAGCGTGCCGTAAGCCAAGCCATGCGCTTGGGCGCCAAAGGTATCAAGGTAATGGTTGCCGGTCGTCTCGGCGGTTCAGATATGAAGCGTACCGAATGGCTCCGCGAAGGTCGAGTTCCACTCCAAACCCTGCGTGCCAACATTGAGTATGCAACTTCTGAAGCGAATACCACCTATGGCAAAATTGGTGTCAAGGTGTGGGTCTACAAGGGAGATGTGCTCAACACAGAACCTGTCAAGACCGATGTGTATGTCAGTGAATAGTGCCTGTTAGGATATTTAGGTGTTGCCATGTTAATGCCCAAACGTACAAAACATCGCAAACAGCATCGCGGCAGAATGCGCGGCGAAGCTCGTGGCGGTTTCGAAATTGATTTTGGTGAATACGGCTTGCAGGCACTTGAACCAGCCTGGATTACCGCGCGACAAATTGAAGCCGCGCGGCGTGCCATGACACGCTACATGAAGCGCCGTGGACAAGTCTGGATTCGGATCTTCCCTGATAAGCCAGTAACAAAACGTGCCGCAGAAACCCGTATGGGTAGCGGTAAAGGTTCAGTGGAATACTGGGTGGCAGTTGTAAAACCTGGTCGCATGATGTTTGAAATTGCTGGTGTGGACGAAGTCACCGCCCGCGAAGCTTTGCGCCTTGCCATGTACAAATTGCCCATCAAGACTCAGTTCCGCTCGAAGTATGAATATGGTGCGGCTGAAAGTTCCGCCCCTGCTGTAACGGAGGAATAAGCCATGAAAACTGCTGAAATTCGTGGACTTTCTGACGCTGAGTTGGAAAATAAAATTACTGAAGTTCGGAAAGCTGGATTCCAATTGCGTCTGCGTGCCGTTTATGGTCAGGTGAAAAACACTGCCGAAGCCCGCAAATTGCGCAAAGAACTCGCTCAATATCTAACCATTCAGCGAGAACGCGAACTTGGCATCGAACGCCAGTCTGCAAGCCGCAAGACCAAACGCTAGGAGTGTGTGCTATGGCAAATAATCGTCGCCGGCTGGTAGGCACAGTTACCAGCGATAAAATGGAAAAAACCGTGGTAGTAGAAGTGACTCGTACCAAGACTCACCCGCTTTACCACAAAGTAGTACGTGTAACCAAGCGTTATATGGCTCACGACGAAAACAACGCCGCCAAAATCGGTGACACTGTCCGCATTGTGGAAAGCCAACCCATGAGCCGCCACAAGCGTTGGGTCGTGGAATCCATCCTGGAAGCCTAATCGCACAAGCACAGGAGTAAACAACCATGATTCAACAGGAATCCCGACTAAAGGTAGCGGATAACACAGGCGCACGTGAACTGCTGGTTATTCGTGTCATGGGTGGCTCACGCCGCCGCTATGGTAGCATTGGTGATATTGTCGTTGCCACTGTGAAAGACGCAGTGCCACACGGCAATGTGAAAAAGTCCGATGTGGTACGTGCTGTCATTGTCCGCACCACCAAAGAAACTCGCCGCCGAGATGGTTCCTACATTCGCTTCGACGATAACGCCGCAGTGATTTTGGATGGCACCACCCAAAATCCGCGTGGCACACGCATCTTTGGACCGGTTGCCCGCGAATTGCGTGATCTTGGTTATGCCAAGATTATTTCTCTCGCGCCAGAAGTGCTGTAATATATCGGCAAAGGAGAAAGTACTATGAAGATTAAAAAAGGCGATACAGTCATCGTCATTGCTGGCAACGACAAAGGCAAGCAAGGTGAAGTGGTGAAAGTACTTCCCAAAGAAAACCGTGTCGTGGTTAAGGGTGTCAATATTCGCATTCGCCATAAAAAAGAACAACAAACTGCTGGAATGCGTGGTACGCAAGGCGGCAAAATCGAATTTGAAGCCCCCATTCACGTTTCCAATGTCATGCTAGTTGACCCCAAAACGGGCAAGCCAACTCGCGTGAGCTACAAAATTGACGGCGACCGCAAAGTTCGCATTGCCCAAGAATCGGGCAATGAGCTGAACTAGCCGAGCCCGGAGGTAGTAATGCCGAATTTACGCAATCGTTATCAAGAAGAAGTAGCCCCTGTCTTATTACAGGAGTTTTCCTTCCGCAATGTAATGGAAGTACCACGCATCGAAAAAGTAGTGGTTAACATTGGTATGGGTGCCGAAACAGCCGATAATAGCAAGGCGATTGATGCCGCAGTCAATGACCTACGCATCATCACTGGTCAACAACCGGTTGTTACACGTGCCCGCAAGAGCATTGCAAACTTCAAATTACGCGAAGGTCGCGCCATTGGTGTCAAAGTTACTTTACGCGGTGAACGCATGTGGTCTTTCTTAGACCGCCTGATGAACCTTGCTTTGCCCCGTGTTCGTGATTTTCGTGGTTTGCCCGCCACCGGTTTTGATGGACGTGGCAACTGGACACTCGGTCTAAAAGACCAATTAGTGTTCCCTGAAATTGAATACGACAAAATTGACAAACTGCGCGGGATGGAAATTACTGTTGTAACCACCGCTCGTACAGATGAACACAGCCGCCGCTTATTAAAGTTGCTCGGCATGCCATTCCGAGAAAAAGGGAACTAACCTATGTCCAAAATTTGCATGATTTATCGTGAAAAACGCCGAAAGCATGCCGTGCAAGTGCGCAGTCGTTGCTCCTTGTGCGGACGCCCACGCGGTTATATTCGCAAGTTTGGCTTGTGCCGCATTTGCTTCCGCGAACAAGCTTTGGCTGGCAAAATTCCCGGTGTGGTTAAGTCTTCCTGGTAGGAGTTCCTATGAGCATTAATGATCCAATCTCAGATATGCTAACACGCGTGCGCAACGCCGCCGCTGTCAACCAGGCAGTCGTGACGATGCCGAGTTCAAAAACGAAAATCGCCATTGCCGAAATTCTTAAGAATGAAGGCTACGTGGAAGATTTTTCAGTTACGAATGAAAACGAAAAACCCCAATTGAGCCTAACCCTGCGCTTTGCAGGCGAACGCCGCCATCGCCGCACAGTCATCACTGGCTTACGCCGTGTCAGCAAACCCGGTCGCCGGGTGTATGCGGGCAGTAGCGAGTTGCCACTGGTATTGTCAGGCATGGGCATTGCCATTGTCTCTACCCCCAAAGGGCTGATGACTGGCAAGCAAGCCCGCCGTATGAACGTGGGTGGCGAAGTGCTTTGTGAAATTTGGTAAGCACAGGAGTCAACCATGTCACGCATCGGTAAAAAGCCCATTGTTGTACCCGCAGGTGTTGATGTCAACATCAATGGTACAGTTGTAACCGTCAAAGGACCGAAAGGTCAACTCAGCCATACGCTTCGCCCGGAAGTAAGCCTCGCAAAAAATGGCAACGAATTAGTCGTAGAACGCCAAAGCGATGCCCCTTCTGCCAATGCAATGCACGGCACCACTCGCGCCGTGCTCAATAACATGGTGCAAGGTGTGAAAAATGGCTGGAGCAAAGTTATTCAAATCGAAGGCGTAGGCTACCGCGCAGAAATGCAAGGGAAGAACCTAGTGATGAACTTGGGCTTCTCTCATCCAGTGATTGTCGAACCGCCAGCCGANNACCATCACCATCAAAGGTCCCAACCGCGAACAGGTCGGGCAAGTGGCAAGTGAAGTGCGTTCCTGGCGACCTCCCGAACCCTACAAAGGCAAGGGGTTGCGCTATTCTGGCGAGTTTGTGCGCCGCAAAGCTGGTAAAGCTGGCAAGAGCAAGAAGTAAGCTTCAAGGAACACAATCTTATGGCAAAATATTCTCGTCGAGAATCTCGCATGATGCGCCACGCTCGTGTGCGCAAAAATATTTTTGGAACACCCGAACGTCCGCGTTTGGCAGTGTATCGCAGTTTGGCAGGCATTTATGCCCAAGTGATCGATGATGAAGCCGGAACCACCTTGGTCAGCGCTTCTACCATTGATAACATGCTGGCTGGCGAAATGAGCAGTAAAAGCAAAACCGAACAAGCCAAAATGGTTGGTGCGGCGATTGCTGTTCGCGCAAAGGAAAAAGGTATCACCCAGGTTGTTTTCGACCGCGGTGGCTTTCGCTATCACGGGCGCGTCAAAGCCTTGGCTGATGCCGCCCGCGAAAACGGTCTGGATTTTTAGGAGAAAGGCATGTCGCGCCGAAATTCTGCACCTCAAGAAGTTACTACACCCGAATTTGACGAACGTATCGTGGACTTAGCCCGCGTTGCCAAAGTGATTAAGGGTGGTCGCCGCTTTGCTTTCCGCGCTGTGGTGGTCTCTGGCGATAACCGTGGTCGCGTTGGCGTGGGCATTGGCAAAGCCAATACCGCCACCGACAGTATTCGCAAAGCCAGCGAACGCTCACGCCGCAACATGATTAAGATTTCGATGGTCGGCACTACTGTGCCCCACGAAGCTGAAGAGAAGTTTGGCGGAGCAGTTGTGTTTATGAAACCTGCAACCCCCGGTACTGGCGTTATCGCTGGTGGCGCTGTCCGCGCCGTTTTGGAAGCCGCGGGTGTGCATGACATTTTGACCAAATCGAAGGGTTCCAACAATAAGTTGAACATGGTGATGGCAACCTTCCGCGCTCTCCAAATGATGAAGAGCGTAAAAGAAGAAGCTGAACGCCGTTCCAAATCCACCGATGAAGTCAAACCAGTTTGGAGCTAATCATGGCTGAAACTGAAACCATTAAGAAAGTCCGCGTGACATTGGTAAAAAGCCCGATTGGCAATACCCAACGTCACAAAGCTACAGTCGCCGCACTCGGTTTGCGCCGTCTGAATCATAGCGTCGAAAAAGTGGACACCCCACAATTGCGTGGGATGATCTACAAAGTGGCACACCTTGTCACTGTAGAAGAGTTGTAATCCAGGGGGTTCACTATGAATTTACATGACCTTAAACCAGCCCCAGAGTCTCGCCGCAAGCGCAAGCGTGTTGGGCGAGGCACTGGCTCCGGCATGGGCAAAACTGCCGGACGTGGTTCTGCAGGCTATGGCGCTCGTGCAGGCGCTGGTGGGCACTTGTACCGTCAGGGTGGTAACTTGCCGTTCTTCCGCAAATTGCCATTCAAGCGTGGTTTTACCAACTTCAATAAAATCTACTACACCGAAGTGAACGTGGATCAATTGGAAGCATTGTTCGATGCAGGTACAGTTGTAACCCCAGAAGTGCTGGTTACTGCTGGTTTCCAAAAAAGCATCAATGATGGACCGTTTGTGTTGCTGGCACGTGGTGAAGTAAGCAAAGCTTTCACTGTGCAAACTCATCGTGTTTCCGCTGAAGCCAAGCGCAAAATTGAAGCGGCAGGCGGCACAGTCGAACTTTTGCCGCTGGAATAATACACTGCGCCCAAGAGTTTACTGCAATCTACGAGGCAATATACTATGGAACGAGCCATCAACGCTATTCGCAGAATTTGGAGTGCTCACGATTTGCGTAACCGCATTTTGTGGACTCTAGGTTTGGTGTTGATTTATCAACTATGCACCCACATCCCTGTGCCCGGCGCAGATTTGGCGGTTGTACAGACTGTAAAGAACAGTGGCAGTGGAAATGGTGGTCTGCTAGGCGTCTTGAACTTTTTGTCGGGTGGTAGCTTGGCTCGCTTCAGTGTGCTAGCCATGGGGGTTCAACCCTACATCACCGCGCAAATTATTCTACAGCTACTTACTCCCATCATTCCGGCTTTACAACGCAAGGTGGAAGATGATCCGCGCGAAGGGCGCAAATTCATCGAACGCTGGACAATGTATTTGTCTATTCCCATGGGTTTGCTAGCCGCCTATGGTCAAATTCAACTCTTCCAACAAGTTGCTACTCAAAACAATTTAGGAACCATCTTGCCAAACTTCGGTTTTGCCGGGGCGAATTTGCTTCCAACTGTGGCAACCCTGCTCGCAATGACTGCCGGTACCATGTTTGCGATTTGGCTAGGCGAATTAATTTCTGAGAATGGTATTCGCAATCAAGGTCTCTCGCTTATCATTTTCGCCGGTATTGTCAATGATTTGCCGGGTAGAGTTTATCAGATGTGGACGGACCAGAACTTACGCTACATTTTGATTGGGCTATTTTTGGTGTTACTCATCGTTGCCATCTATGCCGTTATTTACGTGACACAGGGTCGCCGCAATATTGTGGTGATGTATCCCGGTCGCCGCATGGGGTTTCGCCAATCCATGCCGGTCAAAGGCACATTGCCTTTGATGGTCAATATGGCAGGTATGATTCCGATTATCTTCTCAAGCGCTCTGCTGAGTTTTCCGGCAATTATCGGTTCGTGGTTTCTCAATCAAGGCAATGCCTTGTCTAGCTTCGGGCAATTGTTGGTAGATACGTTTAGCAAAAGTAGCTCTTGGAGCTACATGGTCATTACTTTTGTGATGGTGGTCGCTTTTACTTACTTCTACACCAGCGTTTTGTTTGACCAACAAAATCAAGGCGAACAATTGAAGCGGGTTGGCGCACGCGTGCCGGGTGTTACACCTGGACCTGCTACGCAACGCTATCTCAGTCGTGTTCAAAGCAGAATTACCTTGCCTGGCGCGCTACTTTTGGGTATAATTGCAGTTCTGCCTATGCTGGTAGGCAAGCTAATTGAAGTATTCTCAGGTGCGCCGTCCAATGCATCCAGTGCATTCTTGAGCTTAGGCTCCGGTTTGATCATTGTGGTAGGTGTGGTACGCGATACCTTCTTGAGCTTCGATACTGAGCTGAAATTGCGTGGCTACGACGAATCGTTGTTGGTACGATAGGTTCATAAAAGTAATCTTATGACTTTACACTTAGTAATGGTTGGTCCGCCGGGCGCAGGCAAAGGTACACAAGCCAAGCAATTGGCAAAAGCCTATCAACTTGCGCACCTTTCCACTGGTGATATGTTTCGTGACCAAGTGGCACGTCACACTGAGCTAGGCAAATTGGTAGACCCCATTATGAAATCGGGGGGGCTTGTCCCCGATGACCTAACCGTGGCAATTGTGCGTGACCGACTGCAACAGCCAGATTGCACAAGCGGCGTGGTTTTTGATGGCTTTCCGCGCACAGTTGCACAAGCACAAGCCTTAGACGCTCTTTTACATGAAATGGGGGCAAGCATTGCGCTTGTTCCCTGTATTACGGTAAATGATGAAGCCGTGGTGGAACGCATCTCCGGGCGATATACTGACCGCAATACCGGTCAGATTTATCATCTGAAATTTAACCCACCACCAGCGGGTGCCGATTTATTCCAGCGCCCTGATGACCAAGAAGCCGCAGTGCGTCAACGTTTGCAAGAGTATTACCGAAAAACTGAACCGCTCATTGCCTACTATCAGCAAAGAGGGGTTTTACAACAGTTTGACGGAATGCAAAGTATTGATGATGTCTTTTCTGCGATTGACCAAGCAATTCGGCAATTGTGATGCTTAACTGGCTTGGCTTGTTCTGTGGGTGAGTACCATGATTGTGCTGAAAAGTCTGCAAGAAATTGCAAAAATGCGCTTGGCTGGCAAAATCGTGGCAGAAATATTGGCGCTGTGTCAGGAAGCAATACGCCCTGGCATCACGACTGGCGAGTTGAACAAAATTGCTAGTCAGTACCTTGAAAAGCGGAACGCACATTCCCCGTTCCTGGGTTATCCTAATTCCATCAATCCGCGAAAACCGTTTCCGGGCGTCATTTGCACTTCGGTTAATGAAGAAGTTGTACATGGTGTGCCAGGGAAAAGAGTATTGCACGAAGGCGATATTGTAGCGATAGATTGTGGGGCGAGTTACCAGGGTTGGATTGCCGATAGTGCGTGGACTTTTTCGGTAGGCAAGGCGAGTGCGGAGAGTTTGGCATTACTTGACGTGACAGAACAGGCGTTGTACACGACTATCTCTGCCGCTAAAGTGGGCAATCGCACCGGCGATCTAGCCTATGCAACTCAGTTTGCCGTGGAATCGCGTGGGTTTCATGTAATTCGCGAATACACCAGTCATGGTGTAGGTCGCAAATTGCACGAAGAACCACAAATCTTGAATCATGGTACGCCCGGTAAGGGCGCACCACTCAAAGTTGGTATGACCTTAGCGTTAGAGCCGATGGTACTGTCAGGTAACCCCGAGACAGTCGTTCTGCCTGACGATTGGACGGTAGCCGCCAAGGATGGCAAGTATGCCGCACATTTTGAGCATACGATTGCCATAACCGAAGACGGACCAGAAATTCTAACAAAATTGTAAAAAATCACCAACCCGCTTTCATTGGCGGGTTCGTGGAGGACAAAATGAAAGTTCGACCATCTATTAAAGCACGCTGTCCAAAGTGTCGCGTGGTTCGCCGTAAGGGAATTGTTCGTATTATTTGCGAGAATCCCCGTCACAAACAACGTCAAGGGTAATTCCCGTATTCTCTATTATTAAGGCAAAGCTATGGCACGTATTGAAGGTGTTGATATTCCTCGTAACAAACGAGTAGAAATTGCCCTAACCTACATTATGGGAATTGGGCGTCCTACATCCAAGTTGATTTTGACAACCACGCAGGTCGATCCTGACACGCGCGTGAAAGATCTTTCCGAAGAGCAGTTGAGCGCTATTCGTGAATACATCAGTCAAAACTTGGAAGTAGAAGGCGATTTACGTCGCGATGTTCAGCTAAATATTAAGCGATTAATTGAAATTGGTAGCTATCGTGGCAAACGCCATCGTATGCACTTGCCTGCTCGCGGGCAACGCACGCGCACCAATTCGCGCACACGCAAAGGCCCCAAGAAGACGGTTGCAGGACGCGGTCGTCGCCGTGGTGCAAAGAAGAAATAAACATTCAGGAGCACTTAACAGCTTATGCGCCGACAAACTACAACTGCCGCTCGCCGTACTCAACGCAAAAAGGAAAAGAAAAATGTGCCAGCCGGACAGGTCCACATTTACTCTACCTTCAACAATACCATCGTTACTGTTACTGACCCACGGGGCAATGCGCTCTCATGGGGCAGTGCAGGCACAATGGGTTTCAAAGGCTCCCGCAAGAGTACGCCTTATGCCGCTCGTTTAGCCGCCGAAAATGCGGTACGTTCAGCCCAAGATATGGGTCTGTTGGAAGTGGATGTGATTATCCGCGGTCCTGGACCCGGGCGTGAACAAGCCTTACGTGCTGTACAAGGAACTGGGGTGAAAATTAAGTCAATTACGGACGCAACTCCCGTACCCCATAATGGTTGCCGCCCACCCAAACGCCGCCGCGTCTAGGTGTTGTGTGTGCAGATGGTTTTCCCGTGTGCGATTGATTTGATATTCGGCACGCATAAAATTGCGTTTTTTTCCTTAGAAGAAGGCGTGGTTCAATATTCGACACCCGTGCCGAATATTAACGAAGCCGAATAAAGATATACGTGCTTTCAAGACACAAAAGCCGGTTTGGTTTACTGACCTTCCGGCTTTTTGTGGCGAAACATACGGACTAATCAATAGTAATCTGCCCAGCAATTGGTGAAAACCAAAATCGGAAAATAAATGTTTAGCGTTGTGTTTCGTCTATTGGCGAAACCAAAAGGAGCGAAATTTGAGCACCAATCAAACGACGGTTACTCCCAAAATTGAAGCCGATGCGGTGACCCGCAGTTATGGACGTTTTCATATCGGACCGTTAGAATCCGGCTATGGACAGACCATCGGCAATGCGTTGCGCCGTGTACTGTTATCTTCTTTACCCGGTACTGCCATTACGTCTATCCGTGTTGCGGATGTGTATCACGAATACTCCGCGATTGACGGGGTGCGCGAAGATATGACTCAGCTATTGCTGAACATCAAGCAAGTGCGCCTAATTATTCGTGACACCGAAAATGTTCGCCTGCGCTTGGAAGTGCATGGCGAAGGCGTGGTGACGGCTGGTGATATTATTTGCCCGCCTGAAGTAGAAATTGTCAATCCCGATTGCTATTTGCTCACTGTGGATAATGACGATTTGAATTTTGAAATGGAAATGACGGCGCAGGTTGGACGTGGTTTCAGCCCAGCCGAAGACCGTGGACGCTTGCCCATCGGCGAATTGCCAGTGGACGCAATTTTTAGCCCGGTCAATAAAGTCAACTATGAAGTAGAACGCGCCCGTGTTGGACAAGATACCAACTACGACCGCTTGGTTTTGGAAGTTTGGACCGATGGCACCATCTCTCCTGAACAAGCCATCAGTAGTAGCGCCGCTATTCTCATTCAAAAACTCCAACATATCGTTGGATTAAACGCAGAATCTCTCTTGCGCGAGCCTGCTCCGATTGCCAAAGAGCCGGAAGCAAACTTGCCCAGTGAAATTTACGATGCGCCTATTGAAACACTAGACCTTTCGGTCAGAGTGTTCAATTCTCTCAAGCGCACAGGTATTGTGACAGTCGGCGAAGTGTTGGACCAATTGACGCGCGGCGCAGATGTCATGTTGGCAATTCGAAACTTTGGTGAAAAATCTCTCGATGAACTCAAAGCAAAACTCATCGAAAAGGGATACCTAACCGACACTACTGACGAGGATTTAGAGTCATGAGACATAATGTAGCAGGTAAAAAACTGAGCCGCAGTACTGGGCAACGCACCGCTTTGCGCCGTACATTGATGAACCAGTTTTTCCAAAACGAAAAAATTGAAACCACACTTGCAAAGGCGCAAGCCATTCGCAGTGAAGTGGAACGCATCATCACAATTGCCAAACACGGCAATAAGCAAGAAGTTCCAGCTGACAAAGTTCACAAGCTTCGCCAGATTATTGCCCGCTTAGGTGGCAATGTGGATACAGCCAAGAAAGTGATGAATGATTTGGCTGGACGCTATGAAAATCGCCCCGGCGGTTACACTCGCATTTATAAGCTTGGCTTACGTGCCGGTGATGCCGCTGAGATTGTCCGCATGGAACTGGTAGAAGAGTAATCTTCTGCTGAGAACTGACTTGCAAGCATTACCCATCTTGTTATTGTATTTCGCCAAGATGGTTTCCAATCCTTTGCAGACGGTTCGCGATTCAAACGCTTAACATCGGAGCGCAGACGGGTGCGGTATCGCGCCATATTGGAATACGATGGTACTGACTTTTGGGGCTTTCAACGCCAGGTAAATGGGCGAACAGTCCAAGAAGTCGTAGAAACCGCTCTTTACAAACTTAATGATAATTCCCCGGTCACTTTGTATGCCGCCGGACGTACCGATAGTGGTGTTCATGCCAGCGGGCAGATAGTCGCCTTTGACTTGCCCAGTTGGCGTCACGACCTAGCTGTTTTGCACCGTGCTATCAATGCACACTTGCCCCGCGATGTAGCCATGCGGGAGATTGAGCCGGTTGCAGACAATTTTTCGCCACGTTTCGATGCCAAAAGTCGGCGCTATGAGTACTTGATTTTCAATGCGCCAGTGCGCTCTGCGCGATGGTCTCGTTTTAGCTGGCACGTAATGAAGCCACTCGATGTACAGGCGATGCAGACAGCCAGCAAAGTGTTATTGGGCACACACGATTTTGCCACATTTGGCACAGCCCCGATTGTAGGTGGACACACCATCCGCGAGTTGTTCTGTGTTGATTGGCAAGTGGAAACTGTATCTACAGGATTATTATTGAAGTTTGAAATAGAAGGTAACGCTTTTTTGTTCCGTATGGTACGGAATATTGTTGGCGCAATGAGCCGCGTTGGCTTGCATGAGTGGACGGTGGCAGATATAGAACGTATCTTAGCCGCAAAAGACCGAAAACTCTCGCCTGTTCCAGCGCCGCCGCAAGGGCTAACACTTGTTAAAGTAACGTTTTGAAGTAAAAAAATGGAAAAGACATATACAACAAAACCATCTGATTTAAACCAAAAATGGCATTTGGTAGATGCCGAAGGGCAAACCTTAGGCCGTTTGGCTTCTAAAATCGCCGCGATTTTGCGTGGCAAACACAACCCGCTCTTTGTGCCGCATTTAGACACGGGTGACTATGTGGTGGTGATTAATGCGGATAAAATTGTCGTACACGGCAATAAACTGATGGACAAGGTGTACTATCGCCACTCTGGATATCATGGTGGTATTAAGAGCATTATTTTGCGCGATATGATGCAAACGCACCCAACACGCGCCATTACTTTTGCTGTACGTGGCATGTTGCCCAAGAACCGCTTGGGACGCGACATGTTGCACAAACTCAAGGTATACGCCGGCGCTGAGCACCCACATGCCGCCCAGCAACCACAACCGCTGGAACTCTAAGCAGTTTCCGACTCTAAGCAGTTTGCATTTTCGCAAGATTTTTTGCACATTCTCTAGCTAAAAGGTTTTACAATGAGCGACGAACGTCAATATTTCGAAGGGGTGGGACGCCGCAAGACCAGTACCGCCCGTGTCCGTATTTATCCGGGTGGCAAAGGCAACTTGGTGGTAAATGACCGCCCAGGTGCGGAACATTACACTCGTGTGGGAGACCTGACCCAAGTGTTAGCTCCTTTTGCCAAAGTTGGCATGGAAAACGGTTTCGATGTTTCCGTGCATGTGGCAGGTGGTGGACCAACCGGTCAAACTGAAGCCACCCGACTAGGTGTTTCCCGTGCTTTGGTGGAGTTCAACCCCGAATTTCGTGGCGCACTCAAGGACGAAGGCTACCTGACCCGTGACCCACGCGCGAAGGAACGCAAGAAGCCAGGTTTAAAACGCGCCCGCAAGGCTCCTACCTATACCAAGCGTTAGTTTTCCCTGCCCAGCAAGAAAGCTGGCAAGTGATGTGGCTGATACCCCAAAGCGATGCTTTTTTAGGCATGGTTTGAACGGTGGGTAACGAGTTTGGTATTCTTTTCCAACAGTCGTAGCGAACACTACGGCTGTTTTGTTTTCCTTCCAACACCCAAAATGACCAACACAATTACGATTCTAGGCTTAGGACCCGCTGGCGCAGATTGGATGACACGTATCGCTTGGGATGCGGCGGTTTCTGCCAACCCGTTGTATGTACGTACCCGCTCCCACCCCGCAGTAGCAGAATTACCCGCACATGTGCCTATCATCAGCTTTGATGATATTTATGAGCAAGCCGAATCTTTTGAGACGGTATACGAAACGATTGTGGAGCGTTTATTGGCGGCGGCACAGCAAGAAAATGTGGTGTATGCAGTACCCGGCGACCCGTATGTGGCGGAGGCAACCACCCATTTACTGCTTGCCAAAAGTAAGCCATTGGGTATCACGGTGCGGGTACTGGCGGGCGTAAGTTTTGTGGAGCCGACTCTGGCGGCGCTGGGCGTAGATTTAGTGCCGGGTATGGCGATTTTGGATGCCCAACTGCTCAGTGGACGCTACCACCCGCCGTTTGATACTCACCTAGGGGTACTACTCACACAGGTGTATGATCGTTTAATTGCTAGCGATATCAAACTTGCCATGCTGAATATCTATCCGCCCGAATTTCAGGTGGCGCTGGTACACGCGGCTGGAAGCCCTGACCAGCAGGTGGAGTGGATACCGCTTGCCGAGCTAGACCACAGCCCACAAATTGCCTTGCGCACTACCGCCTACATCCCACCCTTTCAGCCGCAAGATAGCCTAACCGATTTGCTCAACACCGTTGCCCATTTGCGCTCTCCTGAAGGTTGCCCGTGGGATATTGAGCAAACCCATCTTTCCCTGCGAAAGTATCTCATAGAAGAAGCCTACGAAGTTTTGCAGGCGATTGATGACGAAGATCCCGATGCCTTGTGTGAAGAGTTGGGCGACTTGCTATTGCAAGTGCTTCTGCACAGCCAGATTGCAGTAGATGAAGGGGAATTTAGCTTGGGGGATGTGGCGCAAAGCCTGAACCGTAAATTAATCCAGCGCCACCCACATGTCTTTGGCGATGTTTCTGCGAACTCGGCGGAGGAAGCACTCGGCAGTTGGGAAGCCAGCAAGCGGGCAGAAAAACGCAAGCAAGGGCAAGCAGATGGGGTGTTGGACGGCGTGCCAATGGCGCAACCTGCTCTAATGTTGGCGCAGAGTTACCAACGGCGCGTAGCAAAAATTGGCTTTGATTGGGATGAAATTGGCGGGGTAGTGGATAAAATTCATGAAGAACTGCGCGAAATTGCCGAAACAGATGCCCAAGATGCCGAGTCTTTGGCGGGTGAAGTCGGCGATTTGCTGTTGGCCGTGGTGAATTATGCCCGCTGGCTCAAGGTGGACGCTGAAAATGCCTTGCGTGCAACGGCGGCACGCTTTCGCACACGTTTTGAACGTACCAACGCGAATATCGAAAAAGACGGTAAGCAAATGGAGCATTTGAATTTGGCTGAGAAGGAAGCTTACTGGCAATCGGCAAAGCGTGAGTTGGTAAGCAAAATTTGACATGTGCCAAAGTCTGTTTTTCTTTTTGGAAAAGTGCAAGCCTGACCCGTGTCGAATATAAAACAAACAGCCAACCGATATGGCTGGCTGTTTGTCGGGGTGAGAGGATTCGAANNCTACCAAGCTGCGCTACACCCCGAACACAGTTGCCAATTGTAGCCGATTCTTAGAAGAATGTAAAGAAGTAGGCTGAAAATTCGCCTTTTTTGACAAGGCGCGGTATCATTAAGTATTCAGATGAGCCCCATTCACCGACTTCGCCGATTGAAACTGTGCGTTGTGTGGTCTGGCTGGTTCGCAACAAATGTACAAGGAGATTTTTCATGGGTAAAGTTCGTGTAGCAATTATTGGAGTTGGTAACTGTGCCAATTCCCTTGTGCAGGGCGTAGAGTATTATCGTAACGCTGACCCTGCAGAGAAAGTGCCCGGTTTGATGCACGTCAACCTGGGCGGTTATCATGTTAATGACATCGAATTTTCGGCGGCTATTGACATTGACAAAAATAAAGTTGGCAAAGACCTATCTGAAGCGATTTGGGCAAAGCCCAATAACACTATCAAGTTTGCCGATGTACCCCACTTGGGGGTTCCCGTTGTGCGTGGCATGACCCACGACGGCTTGGGTAAATATCTGAAACAAGTGATTGAAAAAGCGCCTGGACCGACTGCCGACATCGTCAAGGTGTTAAAAGATTCTGGGACGGACGTGGTGGTGAGCTACTTGCCTGTGGGCAGTGAAATGGCAACCAAGTGGTATGTCGAGCAAATTTTGGAGGCGGGTTGCGCATTCGTAAATTGCATCCCCGTCTTTATCGCACGCGAAGATTACTGGCGCAAACGCTTTGAAGACCGTGGCTTACCGGTGATAGGCGATGACATTAAGAGTCAAGTCGGCGCTACTATCGTTCACCGCGTACTCACTCGTTTATTTGAAGACCGTGGCGTGAAGTTGGAACGCACCAGCCAATTGAATGTGGGTGGTAACATGGACTTCTACAACATGTTGGAACGCGAACGTTTGGAAAGCAAGAAAATTTCCAAGACCAACTCAGTGATTAGCCAATTGAGTGAAGCAATGGCGTCTGAAAATGTGTATATCGGACCGAGCGATTACATTCCGTGGTTAACCGACCGCAAGTGGGCACACATTCGTTTGGAAGGACGTTCATTTGGCGATGTACCACTCAATATTGAGCTCAAATTAGAAGTGTGGGACAGCCCCAACAGTGCAGGCGTGGTAATTGATGCCGTGCGCTGTGCCAAACTGGCGCTAGATCGCGGCATTGCAGGTTCCTTGCTTGCGCCATCCAGCTACTTCATGAAGTCGCCGCCCGTGCAATATAAGGACAATGATGCTCGTGAAAAAGTGGAAGCTTTTATTCGCGGTGAATAGCACTGAAAGACATGCTTCAGGGATGTGCTCACTTTATAAAAGCAAAATTTCCGCGCGTGTCGAATATAAGCCTACAAAAGAAGAGATACCGTCAATCGGACGGTATCTCTTTTCATTTATAGAGATTGCCCCATTAACCAAGTTGCGCAAATGGTGGATATAGGAGCAGAAATGGAAGGTAATTTATGAAAAGGCAATATTCATTTGGTATTTGGCTTTCTGTCCTAGCGATTGCTGGTTTGTGCTATTTCTACGCCTATCAGCGTATTTCACAACCGCTTAAGCTGAGCGAACGTGAACAGCAAATGGAAATCAACCGTCAAAACTTGCAAAAATGGCAACAACTTGGCATTAGCAGTTATGAATTATGGATTAGTCCATACTATTCCACTCTTGAACCCAGTGATTATCGTGTGGTGGTAAACCAGAATCAGATAGATATGACAAGGTCTGAGTGTTTTCTCAACGCTGAAAAGGTTGCCTGCACCCTAGGCGAATTGGAAAACTATACGGTTTCAGCTTTGTTTGAGTTGATTGATAAACAATTAACTGTAGAAGATGACTGTCGCGGGGAATTTTGCAAACTCAATTACAACTTTCACATTTGGGGGAAAGTTGCTTATCACGCCGCATACTTTTTTCCGGAAAAAATCACAATGGATCACCCGGATTGGGACGACGAAGAATTTTGGTTCACCGTGACCCAATTCCAAACATTGCCGTAAGAGTCTCTCAAAAGCCAATCAGGGAGGAAAGCCCCGTGTCGAATGTAAATTACTCGTCGGCTGATGCTTCGTCTTTTCCTTTATTTTTCGAGCCGATTTCTACCAATTGAATATTGGCTTGGTAGCGTTTGCTATCAATGGCGACCTTACCATTGGTGTAGTAGCCGCGTGAGCCTGTTTTGAAGTCTTTTTCATCTGCAACCAAGATGCCTACCACCACGCCGTCTTTCTTAATTTCAATCGTAATCATTGTGTACTCCAAACTTGAGTGAGTCGGTGCTTTGTCATCAGCACATCTTTGTAATTTGTGCTGTATTGGATTTTATCCTTGATTGCGCGAGTTGTCCAATTTTATTTTGGTATGCGTGAGTATAGCCCTCCCTCCCACAAAACACAACCCAAAAGTACCCCGAATCTTACCCCCCTCCTGATTTTTGTCGCAATTCGGACGTTTTTTTGACGTTCTTGTGACGCTTCTTCTTTATACTGAACTCATCGAACAACAACCACTCGCTAACTATCTTCGGGACGTTTGAAAAAGGCGCATNNAAAGCCGATACAGCACCCCATGAAGTAGCAAATTTCAAAGAGAAAGAGAATTAATCATGAACCTAAACAAGCGCATCCAAATTTTATCCATTGTTGCCAGCGCATTTGCGGCAACCCTTATGGCTTGTGGCGGCAGTCCTAAACCTACCCAGCCACCTGCCCAGCCCACCACCGAAAAACCAACCCAAGCACCAGAGCCTACTGCAGAACCCGTTTCGCAAGGTGCAATTGGTAATTTACAAGATGTACGCAAAGCGGTGGTGTACATTGAAACCGTTGGCGATTTTGCCTACCCCGATGATGGGGGCGGGACGCGTGTGGAAGGCTACACCGGAACCGGATTTTTGGTGTCTGCCGATGGCACCATCGTCACCAATAACCATGTAGTGACCGGCGCAAGCTTGGTGAAAGTTTACCTAGATGGTAGCAACGAAGCCTTGAATGCCAAAGTCTTGGGCTCTAGCGAATGCTCAGATTTAGCGGTTTTGGATATTGAAGGCGATGATTTGCCATTCCTAAACTGGTATGGCGGAAGCGTGCAAGTTGGTTTGGATGCCTACACTGCCGGTTTCCCATTGGGTGACCCAGAATACACCCTGACCAAAGGCATCGTTGCCAAAGAAAATGCCGCCGGAGATAGTGCTTGGGCTTCCGTAGACTCGGTAATCATGCACGATGCCACCATCAACCCCGGCAACTCAGGCGGACCATTGGTCACAAAAGATGGCGAAGTAATTGCCGTCAACTATGCGGGTAACAGTGCAACCAATCAATATTTTGCCATTGGGCAAGACACGGCTTTGCCAGTGATTGATAAACTAAAAACCGGTGAAAATGTGGACGCTCTGGGCATCAATGGCGAAGCCATGATTGTTAGCGAAGAACTCTCGGGCATTTGGGTTTACTCTGTGGAAGCGGGTTCTCCGGCAGACAAAGCCCGTGTGCAAGGGGGCGACTTTATCGTCTCGCTGACCGGCATTCCCGTTGCAACCGATGGCACTATGGCATCCTATTGTGATGTGGTGCGGAGCAAAGGTGCCGATGGCGTCATTGATGTGGAAGTATTCCGCCCAGCAACTGGCGAATTCCTAGAAGGTCAAATCAATGGGCGCGAATTGGCGGTGGTCGGCACACTTTCCGATAATAATGGCACAACCAGTGGAGATGCAACCAGCGAGCCAGCCGCCAGCGGTGGTTTTGTCACCGTCACCGATGATGCTCAGTCCATCTCCCTGCAAATTCCCGAAGGCTCAGAATACATTGGCACACCGTGGGAACTAGATGGCGATGTGATTGGCGCACAAATCACTGCCGCTCCCAGCTTAGATGCCTACAATAACAACTGGGATGCGCCGGGCTTATTCTTCGGTGTCTCAGACGACTTGGCAAAACTCGGCGGTTACGTGCAACTATTAGACCTATACCGCGAGTATTTCAAGCAAAACTGCAAATATGACAACCGTTATGATTATGATGATGGCTACTATCGTGGAAAGTACGACCTGTTCTACGCCTGCGGTGGCACTTCCGGGAACACCTTTGTACTAACCGCCGTACCCGTCAGCAACCCAAGCGCCGCCCTGATTACCGTGCAAGTACAATATGTCAATGAAGACGACCTGAACGTCCTTGACCAAGTACTCAAAACCTTCGACATTATCGGACCCCTGCCGCGCTAAACTGCACACAACCAGCAAACAAAACAGCCAATGCTTTCCGTTGGCTGTTTTTGATTCTCATCAGCGACTCCAGCCAATACTCGGCACGGCGTATCTCCGGCACACGCACCCAATCGCGCACTGCCCCGCTTAAGAATCAAGCGCAATCGTTATCCGTATTGAATCGCTATGGGGTTGAAGTTAAATTGCTTTGCACCACCAGGCTTCCATGCAAAGAAAAAAGCAAGCGGAAAATATTTTTCGCCGCATCTTGGTTGTCAATCGCTTGAAAGGCGCTCAAACTCTTGTTAAGATATTGTAAAGCCGCGGGATAATCATTCTTCTGAATACACAATTCACCCAGCAACTGCAAGGCAAGTGCTTCTCCGCGCCGGTAGCCAAACTGCATACTGCGCGTAAGGGCATCATTTAGCCAGTTAAATGCGCCATCATAATGGTCAGTAGTCCGCGCCAGACTGCCCAAATACAAATAGGAGAAAATCATCCCCCACTCGTCTCCAATTTTCTGTTTAATGGCAAGGCTATGCAAGTAATAATCGAGCGCGGTTTCATTTGCCTGCAATGCAAACGCCACTTGCCCCAAATTGTTGCAGGCAATACTTTCGGCATGTTCCAGTTGGTGCTGGCGTGCCAGTTCCGCACTCTGCTCCAACCAGGCGCGGGCAGGTTCAAATTGCTTTTGCAGGCGCAAGACAGCCCCCAAATAATTGCGGGTAAAAGTTTGCTCGTGGGGCGATTCGCTCATCCGCATTGCATTTTCCAATAACTGCACACTTTCAGCCGCTTTGCCAACATGGGCGCAAAACCAGCCCAAGCGTGCGGCAAGCAAACCTAAGATACTGGGCGGGGCATTTTTCTGGCGCGAAATTTCCAGCCATTTCCGAAAGCAAATTTCACCATGCTTGTAACGGCTACGCATATCCGGCAAAAGAAACAAACTCTCAGCCAGTGGGGCAACCGCTTGCCAAGCTTGATGATGCAGGGCATAGGTTATTGCGCTCACCAAATTTTCTTGCTCTTGCTCCAATTGTTGCAACTGTTCGGGGCGTAAGCTCGCCCGTTGCTGGGCAAATTGATGCGCCCATTGGCTGAAATAATCGCAATGTTTCGCCTGCAATTCCCTATCAGGTTCGCCAAAACGTTCGTGCAAGTAGTGCTGTAAAAGTGCATGTAAGCGATACCGATTGCTTTCCGCACTCAAAACCAAGAATCGCTCGGCTAACACCACTATCTCGTTAATACCCGCCCCACAAATTTCACGCAAGGCTTCAGCAGAAAAAGTCCGCTGAAACATCCGCGCCTTACTCAACACTGACATCGCCCTATCCGGCAAAAACTGCAAAAACGTTTGGAATACGGTACGCATCTCCCGGTGGCGGTGGGGCACATCGGTATGGTGAAAAACCAACAAATCCAGCCCGCTTTCCAACTCCTGCGCAATTTTTTCACAACTTAAAATATGCACCCAGCTAGCCGCCATATTCAATGCCAAGGGCGTTCCTTCGGTGAGCGCACAGATGCGGCTGACAGCAGGTAAATTTTCGGCGGTCAAGCGAAAACCCGCCACCGTTTTCTGCGCTTGCTTGACAAACAAACGCAAGGCGGGATACTCTTCCACTGCCTGAGCCGCGTCTAGCCGGACATCGGCTTCTGCGGGGCTGGGCAATCCCGCAAGCGAGAGCCGTACTTCTTGGAACAACCCAACCGCCTGCCGCGAAGTCGCCAAGATTTTTAGCTGTGGAGCGTTTTCCATCAATTGATGAAACAACAGGTCGGCGCGGGGCAAATTTTCGGCATTGTCTAGGCACAACAACAGCTTTCGCGTGCTTAAAAATTGCAAAACCTGAGCTTGCGGGTTGTGATTTTGTTCGCCAGCAGGGAGCAAAGCCCGAAACAGGTTCAACCAAAATTGGGTTTCATTACAATCATCTTCAAAGGATAAAATCGCCACCCCAGCCGGAAATACCCCGCTAGCGCGTTCGGCAATGCACTTGGCAAGCCAGTGCAAGCAAGTGGTTTTGCCCACCCCGCCGGGACCCAGCAAACTGACAAAGCGTGCCGGATTCTCACACAGCAAATCCAACCCTTGCTGGATGGTTGCCTGCCGCCCAATTGGCTCGGTCAAATGCTGGGGCAAGCCAATCGCCAGCGGTAACGGGGCAGGAGCGAGCGGCAGATGGCTGGCAATTTGCCCGGTGCGAATCTCATCTATCAACTTGCGAAATGTGGCGCTAGGCTGGGTTTTTAGCTCTTGGCGCAGTAACTGCTGAAAACTCTCTGCCAGTGACAGGGCAAGCGCATGTTTGCCGCTGTGTGCATACGCCAATGCCAAGTGCATATACGCTTGCTCATAGAGCGCATCCAGAGCAATCAGGCGCATGGCAGAAAGCTGTGCTTTTTCAAACTGATGTTGGTGTAGCTGAATAACCGTTAGCTTTTCCAACCCAAGTTGATATTCTTGGTGCAAAGCACTTCTTTCAATGCCCAGCCAGTCGTCAAATTCTTCACTGTCGGGTAAATTAAAGCCTGCCAGAAGCTCGGCATAGGCAAAGGCATACACCTGAGAAAGCAAATCCTGGCAATGTAAGCAAGTTTCCAACTGCGGGTGCTTGTGCTGGTGAACTTGGGCTAGGATCGTTTTTAATTGAAAGGCATCAATCACGCAATGCCCAGCCCGCAACAACACGGTTTGGTGCGTCACTTCCAACACCTGCTCTGCCAAACCGGGTTGTGCGGCATCTAGCGTTTTTTTTAGCAGATACAAGGCTTGCCGGAGCTGTTTGCGTGCCGCTTCATCATCCCAGGCACCCCAAAACAAAGTTGCCAAACGCTCGCGGCGATGGGGCTGGTTGGGTTGCAACGCCAAATAAGCCAGCAATGCGCTGGCTTTCTCGGTTGGGAGTTTTACCCCGCCGTGTGGGGTAGTCACTCGAAAAGCACCCATCAGTGAAATCGTCAACATAAATGGCGAAGATTATAACTGAATTTCAGACCAAAAGTGTTTAAAATCGCGCTTTTTGCTTTTGGGTAGCGAGTGCTGATGCCCAGAGAGAAATGTCCCCAGCTAAACAGCATTTGCCAAAAACGCTTCAATCTCTGCCAGATTCTTCCGATACAGCCATTTGGGCGCAGGATTGTCAGCCACCAATGGATGCAAGGCGGATTGCGCCTGCAAAGCGTGTTCTTTTTCCCCACTCACCCGCCACAAAGCGTACCACACCTCTTCGGGGGAAAAATCTGGCAACTGGCTGTATTCAAGCAGATGATTGCGTGCTGTGGTTACGTCCCCCAACCCTGCCAGGACAAGCGCGTGGGCAATTTGGGCAGATGGAAGCACTTGAAAGAATTTGTACTGCTCGGCAAGGTCAATTGCCTTTTGCGTCATTTGCTTGGCAGTTGCAAAATCTCCCATTGCGAGTAAGGTCTCCCCTTTTTTCAGCCAGGCATCTGCCCGCATGTTGTCTTGCAATTCTTCATAGAGTTGAATGCTGGCATCGAAACTTTCCAGTGCAGATGGATACATTTTTTGGGCAGAATAGGCAATCCCCAGGGCTTTCAAGGCGCGGGCTTGTCCAATCAGGCTGTTAATTTTTTGGCTGGTACTCAAGGCTTGTTGGGAATAACGAATTGCCTCTTGGAAATCCCCCGATTCGCTGGCGAGCCGCCCCAAATTGGCGAGAATGGTACACAGGGCTGGTAATAAATTGAGTCGTTCAAAAATATCCTTGGTTTGCACAAAATAATGTTTAGCATTGAGCATGTCACCACGCATCGCGCATAGCATTCCGAGTGCGTTTAGAGCACTTGCTTGTTGGTGGTATGCGCCCAACTCGCGGAAAATCTGCTCGGCAGAAAGGCAATTTTGCCAGGCGCGTTCGACCACCCCTTGCTGAATCAGCAAGCCGGTAATTTCCAATTGTGCGCCCGCTTGGTATCGCAATGCGCCAAGTTCACTCGCCAACCGGATGATTTCTTCATAGCGCAGAACCGAATGTTCCAGGTCTCCAATATGATGATGAATCTGCGCTTTCGCGTGTAAGGCTAACATAATTTGAAAGCGGTCATCCGTTTTTTGAAAATAAGCCAGCGATTCATCCGAGATTTCACTTGCCAAATTCGATTTACCCTGTGCGTCATACAAGGCGGCAATCTGGCGTTGCATCAGAGCCAAATCTCGCTCGGCAGAAAGTTGACGCAAACGCTCCATTTCCATTTGGATCATCTCAATCGCCGCATCTATATTTTGCGTATAGCCGTGTGTCATTGCCAACAACACGCCTGCTCGCGCCACACCGATGGGATGCTGAATTTGTACGTACCGTTGGCGGGCTTGTTGCGCGGCATAGGCAGTTTGGTTATAGTCGGAAAACTCTAGCTGGGCATTGGCAATTTGCTCGTAAGTTTCCGCCTGCCAGGTCAGATTTTCGCTGGTGGTGGCGAGTTCCAGTGCCGCTTGCAGTGATTCCAGCGTCAGCGGCTTCTGATTGGTTCGGAGTCCAATCTCGCCCAAGCTCATTTGTATTTGCCAGGCGGGGGCGGGGTCTGGCACGGTGGGCACTGCCAACCAGCGCCGGTAAAATTGCACGGCACTTTCGTTTTGAAAGGCATCGCGTGCCGTGTCGCCAGCCAACTGTAAATACTTGCGTGCAGATTGCCACACCTGCGCTTGCTCAAAATGATGGGCAATTTCGCCAGCCGCCTGCGCCAACTGCAAGGCACTGCTTTTTTCCAGCGTTTCTGCCACCAAGCGGTGCATTGCCCGCCGCTGTTGATGTAACTGCATGGCATACGCCGCATCGCGCAATAGGCTGTGTTTGAATAAATAAAATAAATTTTGTGCCTGCCACCAAATCTCTGCCTGCTCGGCGTTTTGCACTTCTGGCAAAATGCTTTCCTGGCGGGTTTGGTCAAAAACCCCTTGCAAAATCGCCAGGCGAAATTCTCGCCCAATGATGGATGCGGTTTGCACCACTTCGCGCACCCGCTGGCTCAGCCGGTCAATGCGGGCAACCAGCATGGTTTGCACCTTGGGCGGCAAACTCTCCACCTGAGCAGTCAATTCCACTTGCTGATTCTCAACTCGCAAGCAATTCAGCTCTTGCAGGTAAAAAAGCACTTGCTCAGCAAGAAAGGGATTGCCGTTTGCACGCTCTTCCAGCATGGCTTGTAAACGCTTGCCGATGCGGATGGGCGCAGACGGCGAAAGCAACTGGCTGGCTAACTGCTCAATTTCGGCGGGTGGAAGCATCTCCAAAGATAGGATGTGTTGTGGCAGGTCATTTGCCAATTCAAAGGCGCGGGAAACGCGGCTGGTACACACCACCGCAATCGGACAATCCTGCAGGTTGCGCAACAAGCGCTGGAGAAACAAGCCACTTTCACTATCCAGCCAATGAACATCTTCAAACACCACCACCAACGCCTGCTTTTGGCTTTCGGCTTTAAACAATGCCTTAAGCCCGCCCAGCAGGTTTTGAAAGCGGATTTCGGCGGGCAAACTGGCAAATGCAGGCTCCTGAACAGTGCCACCGAGTAGGGCGGTTAAGTAAGGAGTCAGTGCTGGCTCAAATTGTGGGTAGCTTGCCAGAAAAGCCTGAACCGTGGGGGCGATTTGCTCCATGCTGGTTTGAAACGGAATTTGCAAAATCTCCCCCAGCCCTTTGGCAAGCGGGTAGAGCGGCTGGCTTTGCTGTACTTCATCGGCAAAAAAATACCACCAAGTTGTTGCGTCTCCCGCTTGCCGGCGAATCTCCTCCAGCAGGCGACTTTTGCCAATGCCCGCCGCGCCTTCAATGCGGATTAATCCGGCGGGTTGATGTTGCGCCAGCGGTGACAGCCAGTCTTGGATTTGCCGCAATTCTTGGCTTCGCCCTTGCCACGCCGTCAGGTAGGCAGGCGTGGGGCGCATACCCGCCAACTCGCCCAGCCGCCACACTTGCATTGGCTTTTGCCAGCCTTTTGGCTTCAACCAGCGGTCAGGCAAGCTGTGAAATTGCCCACTCACCGCACGAGTGGCTTCTTCGGTCAGCAAAATTTCACCCCAATTCGCCGCTTGTAGTAGCCTTGCCGCCAAATTCACCGCCGACCCATAGCAGGTGTATTCTTGTGCAAGCGCACTCCCGACAAAGCCAGCATACACCAACCCCACATTCACGCCGGCTCGCAAGGCAGTTGGGGCAAAATGGGAGCGAAGCCCGTGTAAAAATTGAAGCGCATTGCGCGTGTCGTGTTCGTGGCTGGTGGGTGCTCCCCAAAATAGCAAACAGCTAATGGCAGAGTCGGCGGCGTGCATCTGCCAACAACGGCACAAAAAGCCATCGGATTGGTTCAGCCCGGCAAAAAGCGCGTGCCACGGGATGGGCATGCCCGGCTGAAAGCTGAGAAATACGCTAACCACCCGGCGGAACTCGCCTTTTTGGGAAAGAGAAAAACGCGTTGTGGGGAAAAATTCGGGCTGGCAAAGATAGGGCGGTGCGGGCGTGGCAGGGGGTGGGCACGGGTTGGCTTGCTCCAACTTGCCGTGTGCATCCAGTTTGGCGCAACCCTCCGGCAATTGCGCGGCAAACGCCCTACTCAGGTGAATTTCACCCACCTGACTTTGCGCTTCCAGTTCCCAAGCCTGTTGCGCCAACTCACCCCCGCTGAAAAAACAAGCACTTTGGGCGAGCGTGCTGTGGGTTGGGGCGCGGAATACCTGCCGTGTCAACTCGCCATACACCAACACAATCTTGGCATCAAAAACAAATTCGCCCCATGCCGTGCGGTGGCTGGCATTTTGTTCAAACCAACCCTGTAACCGCACTGCGGCAAATAGCGCGTGGTGAGCGGTGACATCGGCGTGATACGGGAAGAACGCCCGCACCGCATCCCCGGCAAAGCCTTCAATCTCTCCGCCATAGTGCTGTAAAATGGCGAGTACCGGCTCAAAAATCGCATCCAGCACACTGGCAAGGCTTTCTGCACCGGCGGTGCCGTGTTTTTGCAATTGATTGGTGAGCAGAGTGAAACCAGAAATATCCAGCAACAGATACGCGCCCGTCAGTGTGGTTGGCAAAGCCTGAAAGGTTGCCCAAGAGGGGGTTAGTGCCGGTACGAAAAGCATGGTTTCATTTTGGCATAAGTGACCCTACGCCGCAAGCGGGAGTAACGTGGAATCGGACGGTTTT
>DKKK01000214.1:29875-33486 GCA_002455215.1 Anaerolineales bacterium UBA6668
TTTTGCAACGCGGGCGCGGTTTTTGGTGTGGATGGTAACGTGGAAATGAACGGTTTTGTAACGCGGACGTTTCGGCGTGGGCGGTGTCGTGGAATCGGACGGTTTTGTAACGCGGGCGCGGTTTCCGGTGTGGGCGGTAACGTGGAATCGGACGGTTTTGCAACGCGGGCGCGGTTTTCGGCGTGGGCGGTGTCGTGGAATTGGACGGTTTTAATGTAGAGCTGCTCCATAGGAGCTACAATGCATTGCGTCTCTACTGCGTGGCAATTCAACAGGACGGTCATATAAAAACAACGGTGCGGGCAATTCAACAGGACGGGTGTGTGCCCCCACAAAACAAACCCACCCCCGAAACATCGCCAAAATCATAACCCCAAATTGCTATTGATGCTACAATAGACCTATTCACGCAAAAAAACTGTTTCAATTGGGTCAAACAATTCTATGCCGAAATATACAAAACAACAGCAAGAAAATGCCAAACAGTGGTTGCCCACTTTGCAAAAACACCTGCAAAACGCCGTATCAATGCCTGCCAACTGGTTACGTTTGTGCCTGATTGCCGCCGCCATTGGTCAAGTGATAGGAATGGACGTGCTTTCCGTATATTTCCCTACCCAAGCAATGGCGATGATTAACCTATTGGCATCGTCATCCATCTTGGCGCGGCTGGTGAACCTGTTGGGCGGCAATTTATTGGCGAGCTTACTGGAACAAACCGCCAACCCCGATGAAAAATTTGAGCAATTGCTGGCAAGCCTTGCTACGCCAGCGCAAATTGAAACGATATTTGAAGAAACCTTGCAGGAAGCAGGTCTGCTCACCGAGCGTCAGTTTTACCATGCCTTTATCCCGTTACTGCGCGAAAATCGCCAAGACCACGCTGAAATTACCCGGCTATTGCAGGAAATTCTGGCGCAAAAGCCACTCCCCCCCACCATTTCCCTGCCGGAAGCACTTGCCCGCCTGCAAGAAATGCCAACCGAGCATACCCCGCCCGTCAGCCCCCTGCCCAGCCAATCGCGCATCACCATTGCGGCGAATCAGCACTTTGTTGGGCGCGAAGACGAACTACACACGCTTGCCAAACTGCTCAAGGCAGGGCAAAACGCGGTGATAGTGCCAGCGGTGGTGAGCGGGGCAGGCGGCATTGGCAAGACCCAACTGGCGGCAGAGTTTGCCCACCGCTACGGCACCTACTTTGCGGGTGGGGTGTACTGGGTCAGCGCCGAAAGCCAGGCATCGCTGACCACCGACCTGTCAGATTGTGGCGGGATGGTGACAGACATATCCCGCCCGGCGTTTGATGCCCTGCCCCAGCCCGAGCGCCTGCAAGCGGTGAAAACTGCCTTGCACAGCGAACTGCCGCGCCTGCTCGTGTTGGACAATGCCGACCACCTGAGCCTGCCCAACTTACAAGCCCACCTACCCCACACGGGCGGTTGCCGCGTTTTGCTGACTAGCCGCAACGAAGTGTGGGGTGGCAGTAATTTCCAGCCCATCCAGCTAGCCACGCTCACCCGTCCCGCCAGTGTGCAATTACTACAAGCACTGTGCGCCCGCCTAAACCACACCGAAGCCGACAGCATTGCCGCCGAACTGGACGACTTTCCGCTGGCGCTACATTTGGCGGGCAGTTATCTGGCAAACAACCCAATGGCAGGCGTGTCGCGCTTTTTGCAACGCTTGCAAAGCGAAAAGCTTACTATGCTGGCAGTGGCGGGAAGTGCCACCCCGCTCTCGCCCACCCGCCACAGCCTGGATGTGCGTGCCACCTTTGCGCTGAGTTTGGAACAGTTGGATGCCAGCCAGCCGCGCGACCTAAACGCGTTGGCGTGGCTCGCCCGCTGTGCCTGCTGTGCGCCGGGTGAGACGATTCCCGAGCAATTGTTACGCGCCGCCATCCAAACCAAAGCCGAAGAAGACGAAGAACTATTCCATCAGGCAATCTTGCGCTTGCGACAGGTAGGGTTGCTGACAGCCGATGAACAGGGGGCGGGGGTGCGCCTGCACCGCCTGCTAAAGGATTTTGTGCAAGCGGCACTCGCGGCAGAAGCCTTGCACAGCGCACAAAGCGTCGTGGAAAGCGCCGCCATCTCACTGGCTAATGCACAAAATAAAGCTGGCTACCCGGCGGCAGGACGTGGCTGGCGCGGGCAATTGCTGTACCTGTGTGCGTCAGCCGCCGAGCGTGGCGATGCGCGTGCCGCTGTGCTACTAAACAATGCTGGCTTTGCGCTCCAGATGGATGGTGACTATCTGTCCGCCCTGCCGCTTTTTCAGCGGGCGTTGGCAATCCGCGAGAAAGTATTGCGGGCAGAGCATCCCGACACCGCCACCAGCCTGAACAATCTGGCATTCTTGTACGACAGACTGGGGCAGTCCGCGCAAGCCCTGCCGCTTTTTCAGCGGGCGTTGGCAATCCGCGAGAAAGTATTGGGGGCAGAGCATCCCACCACCGCGCTCAGCCTGAACAATCTGGCGGGGTTGTACTACAGCCAAGGGCAGTCCGCGCAAGCCCTGCCGCTTTTTCAGCAGGCGTTGGCAATCAACGAGAAAGTATTGGGGGCAGAGCATCCCGCCACCGCCGCCAGCCTGAACAATCTGGCGGGGTTGTACTACAGCCAAGGGCAGTACGCGCAAGCTCTGCCGCTTTTTCAGCGGGCGTTGGCAATCAGCGAGAAAGTATTGGGGGCAGAGCATCCCGCCACCGCACAAAGCCTGAACAATCTGGCATTGTTGTACCGCAACCTAGGGCAGTCCGCGCAAGCCCTGCCGCTTTTTCAGCAGGCGTTGGCAATCCACGAGAAAGTATTGGGGGCAGAGCATCCCACCACCGCCACCTGCCTGAACAATCTGGCGGGGT
The DNA here is from genome assembly GCA_002455215.1 of Anaerolineales bacterium UBA6668. GTDB lineage: Bacteria > Chloroflexota > Anaerolineae > Anaerolineales > UBA6668 > UBA6668. The sequence goes on from DKKK01000214.1 coordinate 32,742, forward strand.
TGTACGAGAGCCAAGGGCAGTCCGCGCAAGCCCTGCCGCTCTACCAGCGGGCGTTGGCAATCAGCGAGAACGTATTGGGGGCAGAGCATCCCACCACCGCCACCAGCCTGAACAATCTGGCGGGGTTGTACCGGAGCCTGGGGCAGTACGCGCAAGCCCTGCCGCTTTTTCAGCGGGCGTTGGCAATCAGGGAGAAAGTATTGGGGGCAGAGCATCCCGACACCGCACAAAGCCTGAACAATCTGGCGGGGTTGTACGACAGCCAAGGGCAGTACGCGCAAGCCCTGCCGCTCTACCAGCGGGCGTTGGCAATATTGGAAAAGACATTAGGAACCCATCATCCCAATACAAAAACAGTGCGTGGGAATTTGGAAGGGTTATTGCGACAAATGGGGCAGGGTGAATAATCGCTAGGGTGGTTGGGGTGGATCCGGCGATTTTGCAGGAATGTGGTCAGGGCGTTTCGGTGTGGGCGGTGTCGTGGAATCGTACGGTTTTGCAACGCGGGCGCGGTTTCCGGCGTGGGCGGTGTCGTGGAAATGAACGGTTTTGTAACGCGGGCGCGGTTTTCGGCGTGGACGGTGTCGTGGAATTGGACGGTTTTAATGTAGAGACGCAATGCATTGCGTCTCTACTGCGTGGCAATTCGACAGGGCGGTCATATAAAAACAACGGTGCGGGCGTTTCGGCAGGGCGGTCATATAAAAACAACGGTGTGGCAATTCAACAGGGCGGTTACATAAAA
>DKKK01000211.1 GCA_002455215.1 Anaerolineales bacterium UBA6668
TGTTTCGCCAGACTGTCGGTTGTGTAAAACATGGCTGAATAGTTACAATTTAGCCAAGAAGGTCTTTTTTTTGCAACCCTTTTCATAACTTTAAGAAAGCCCCGATGAAAGTGTGAGATTTTATTGACAATTCTTGGAAAACCTACTAAAATGTAATCGTCCACTGCCCAACAAGCAGTGGCGTTTTTTTGACAGTGTTTCAGAGCGTGTTGCTCCGGCTAGCAGTCAACTTCAATTGGATTGGGTCTTTACTTCCTCCGCACTTCCCCCTTTTGTCTGTTTGCAAACCCACTCTTGGGTTTCTCGACTTTGCCGCAAGCGAATGATGCCTTTCTAGTGGATTCTCCACTTCGCCTGCCGCCCGCTGCCTATCTTCCCCCTGAATCCTGATTTTACAGCCAATTTCACCTACCCCCAATCACCTGACACCCGTCTGGTCGTTTTGGGCTGTTTTAACTTGGCTTTCACCCATCATATTAAAGGAATTATCCTGTGAGTTTCGAATCTTTCAATCTGGATGCTCGCATTCAAGCCAGCATCCAGCGGATTGGCTATCACACGCCAACGCCGATCCAACAAAAAGCCATTCCAATTGTTTTGGATGGCGAAGACTTAATCGCCACTGCCCAAACCGGGACTGGCAAAACTGCGGCTTTTGCTTTGCCAATTTTGCAAAAATTATTATTTGGTAAGCGCAATGCCGCCCGCGCTCTCATCATTGCCCCCACACGCGAGTTGGCGGAACAAATTCTGCAAAATATTCGCGCCCTAACCCCCGGCACTCGTTTACGCACAGCCAGTATCTACGGCGGTGTGGGAAGTGCCATGCAATTGCGTGCATTGAAAGACGGCACCGAGATTTTGGTGGCTTGCCCCGGACGTCTGCTAGATCATATCCGACAAGGCAATGCCGATCTAAGCCAAATTGAAATTTTGGTGCTAGACGAAGCCGACCACATGCTGGATATGGGCTTTTTCCCTTCTATCCGCGAAATTTTGCGCCACATCCCGCAAGAACGGCAAACTTTGATGTTTTCTGCAACCTTCCCGGCAGAAATCGAGAAGTTGGCGAAGGACAGCATGAGTGAACCGCAACGCATTGCGATTGGTCTCAGCCGCCCAACCGAAACCGTACAGCACGCGTTGTATCCGGTTGCCAACCATCTAAAAACGCCCCTACTTTCGCGCATTCTGAAAGAAATTAATAGTGAGTCGGTATTGGTGTTTACCCGCACCAAGCACCGCGCCCAAAAGGTCACGCACCAATTGGAACGCGAAGGCTACAATGTGACCACCCTGCACAGCAACCGCAGTCAGGTTCAGCGACAAACTGCCATCAATGGCTTCCGCGAAGGCAAGTACCAAGTGATGGTGGCGACCGATATTGCGGCACGTGGGATTGATGTGCAAAGCGTTTCGCATGTCATCAACTACGATATGCCCGACACTTCCGATGCCTATACGCACAGAATTGGGCGCACAGGTCGGGCGCAACGCTCTGGCGATGCTTTTACCTTTGTCACCAACGAAGACAATGTACAAATCCGCACACTGGAAAAGGTGATGGGGGAGACTCTGCAACGCAAATTCCTAGCTGACTTTGATTATCACGCCCCTGCCCCCGCCCGTCATCGCGGCGGAGAACAACTACCGGAAGAGATTCGCCCGATTCACAAGCCGATGGTAGTAAAGCGTGCCGCCCCTGCCCCAAAGCTCGAAAAACCTACTCCAGCGGAAAAGCCCGCACGACAAGAGAGAGATGTGCCCAGTGGTGAGCATTCTGCACCCGCTGGCAAGCCGGGCAAAGCAAGGAAAGGGGATAAGGCGAGCAAGGCGGTACAGCCTACCCCGAAAGACAAGGCAAATAAGGGCGGGGCAAAAGGTGCTAGCCCGAAGCCGAGCAAGGGCGGCAAAGCAGTTGGCACGCCCCAATCCACCCCAAAGGGAAAAGCAACCCCAGCGGCGAAAGTACCTGCTGTGACAGAAACCCCCAGCAGTGGCAATGCTTCCCAAAAGCCGAGTGCCACCCCGCCTAGCAAGCCTTTTCAAAACCCCAAGCGCGGCAAATCAAAGCCCAAATCGCCGAGCGGCAAGCCAAAAAGCGACACGCCCGCACTGCCTAAGCCGGACAATGCGTCACCTTTTGGCAAGAGCCGTCCGCGCCGCCACGAGCCCGTCCGACAGAGTTCTTTGCTGAAGCCGGCTGAAACCGGGTTTAAGCGCGGCAGTCGGGAGGATGAATGAAAAAGTTAAGGGATTAAGAAATTAATGGAGATAACAAAACCGCCAGCGTAGGGCATACGGTGGCGGTTTTGATTCAGTACGAAAAGTGTTTTGGGAGTTAGTTTACGGAAAAATGCTTCGACTGTATTGCCCAATCGTCTTTTGGTTGACCAAACTGCTCCAATTCAAAACAATTCCATTTTGCGGGTGGGGGGTGATATTGGCTAGGGTGATGCTAACCAAGCCTTCTTGATTGGTAGGTTCAGAGTAAACCAAGCGTTTTCCCCGACTGTCTTCCACTTCAACCAACAGGGTAACATTCTTAATTGGGTAGCCATTTTCATCAGTTACGATGAACTCAATTTTGTGTTGTTGGGTATCGGGGTCTAAACCCAGGTATTCAACTTCACTCATCAATGTGTGGTAACGAGCTTCGGAATATTCCACCATGAAGAAATAGCAGTCAGCATAAGAATTTTGTCCTGGCAAGGGTGCAAGTCGTACTTGCTGTGCGCCGCTTTCATGCACCAGTTGCAGGCTTCCATTGTCAAAATCTTGAACAACTTTTCCATCTTGTTCGTACTGATTGCCAAGTGGTTTACCCAGCAATTCATGCCCGAAGTGTGTCTGATAAAATTGAGAAAATGGCGAAAGTACAACAAAGCCAGTTGGAAGGAAGGTCATGCTATCCAGCGGCATCTCATTCGTTAAGCTCACCGTACTAATGCTAGCTCCTTTTTTTAGAATTCGGTTGCTTTGGCTAACACAAACACTGTCCGGTTCCTTGGCGGGTACCTCCACTACCAAATTCTCAAAAACATAAAAAACATCCTTCCCGTACTCGACTACCTTCTTTTCTAAAAAGCTACCAACCACTGCCTCCCCGCCAAATTTCTCAATATAGTTACCGATTGCTTCAGGTATCAGTGTTGACGGTGCGGCGTTTGAAATGGGGTTCGTCAACGAGTCAAAAATCTGTTGCCCAAGCGGTTCTAGTTGAGTGTATGACTTTCCTTCCGGCTGAAAAACATAGGCAAATTTTGCGTGTTCAAAATATTGTACCTTTGTGGTTCCTACGAACTTCGCCAGTGAAATTGGCAGACCAAACACGGCATAGCCACCACCTGTTTGGTAAAAACTTCCAAAAAGCGGGTCAACTTCACACTGTAAATTACAAAGTTCAATTCCCGGCTCGAATGCAGCTTGGGGGAGCGGCGCCAAGTTGTAGGTGTGATTGCCGTTGCGGGTGTACTCCATCACCGCCACTGTCTGATAGGCGTACAACATGGTAACAGGGTCGATTACTTTTTGCCCTAAGGGAAGTCCAAACCGACCTGTTCCACCGTATTGGGCAAGGAATTCATCCGGAGTATCTATCACAGAACTGGGTTGGCAGGCAGTTAATAGGGTTATAATGAACGATGCAATTATTATTTTATTCATGATATATAAATTCAAAATAAATGTAGATTTTTAGACACTCTTCTGACCAAAAAGTCACAAAAAATCTGTGTATAAAGGTAATATTCGTTTAATGTTCTCTGACTAAACTGTTCAGCGTCTCTTGGCTATGAATAAATGACTGTAGCAGTTTTATACTGTTCGAAACATCTTGTAAATCCACCATCTCGTTGATGGAATGGACATATCGGCAAGGAATAGACAAACAACCAGCCAATACCCCGCCGCGCGAGATTTGCACGGCACGGGCATCGGTAGAGCCATTGGCAAGAATTTCGCGTTGGAAGGGAATGCCGTGGGCTTGGGCAGATTCTTGCATTGCCTGAACCACCCGTGAGTCTGCGATCATACCTGCATCGCGCAGTTTTATCGCCGGTCCCCCACCCAAGCGTACTGCCATTCGGGTGGTTTCCGGTACGTCGCCAGTGCGAGTCACATCAACCGACAAAGCGACTTGTGGGTCTACAGCAAATGCCAGCGCGCCGGCTCCCCGCACGCCAATTTCTTCCTGCACACTCCAAGCAAACGTAACTTGCCACGGAGAGTTCTTGGCATTCGCCAAGGCTTCTAGCAAAATCAAGCACCCCACCCGGTCGTCAATGCTTTTGCCTGTCGCACGGGTGTTACCCACTCTTTGTAACGGTGATACATAGCCAGCAATGTCGCCCACTTGCAAGGGGCAATCGCTGGCAGAAGTTGCGCCAACATCCACATAAATTTCATCAAAGCTACCCGGTGTACGGTAACCTGTACCTTCATTATGAATGACCCCTTGCACCCCATTGGCAAATTGCACGCGACACCCGATTAGAATCGTAGTAGAAATGCCCCCAAGTGGTTGAAGGTAGCAAAAACCGCGTTTGTCCACATGCGAGACGATGACACCAATTTCGTCCATGTGGGCAACTAACAATAAATGGGGGGCATTGGGCGTTCCCGTGGTTACCGTTAGATTGCCAAGCCGGTCCACTTGGCTTATGTAGCCCAACTTTTCAATTTCTGCCGTAAGATACGACCGAACAACGTGTTCTTGTCCGGTTGGGGCAGAAAGCGCAGTGAGTTTTTGTAGTTTTTCAAAAAGTTGGTTTTCCATTTCAAACGNNCGGCTTTGCAGGTGCGGAACAAATCGCCAGCCCCTATTTTATCACGGTAGCTAACTTTATTTGGGCGCATTCTGGTGGCTGGCAATTTTTGGCAGGCAGGTTAACTGCGCTTTCATCCGGCTTACATCAAGCGAAAAATCGGCATAAAGTGCATCCCCCTATTGTCAGGTGATTCTTTATCAACCATAATCAGTCATTATGCGATGGCTAAAAATCCCCCTATTCTTCCTATTAATATCGGTTTTTGCAAGCGCTTGTAGCACGCCAACACCCGCTCCTACCCCAACGCCAACCCTTGACCCAGCAGTACAACGCGGGCTGGATTTGTTTGGCGGAAAAGGTAGGTGCGCTACCTGCCACTCCTTAACCCCTGACTTTGTGATAGTCGGACCATCCTTAGCCGGAATTGCCACTCGTGCGGAGACGCGCATCCCCGGCTGGAGCGCTCGCGACTACATTGAAGACTCCATCCTAAGCCCCAACAATTATCGGGTTGAAGGCTTTGATGCGGCTCAAATGGATGTCACCATCGGAAAACAATTGACTGTTGATGAACTGAATGATTTGCTGGCTTATCTTCTCACTCTAAAATAATCTACTATGAACAAAGTTTTAAAACGCATCCTGTGGACTCTGGGTACTGTTGTGATGATTCTTCTGTTATTGGTCATTATTCTTGGCAGTTTACCCACCCGCGCTGACCCAGTGTTGAGCCGCGAAGAAATAACCGTAGGTTCACAGATTAAGGCGGATGCGGCAACCGGCTTGGATGTGCCTTTCCCAGCTACAATCGAAAACCCGGACAACCCATCCACACCTGCAAAAGTAGAACTAGGGCGCTTACTATTTTTTGACCCGCTACTCTCCGGTGAGAATGACCTTTCCTGCGCAACTTGCCACCATCCGGATGCCGGATTTAGCAATGCCAGCGGCGTGAGCTTTGGCAAGGGTGATGGGCACTCATTGCGGAATGTCCCAACCTTGTGGGAAGTCGCCTACAAAGATGCACTGTTTTTGGATGGACGGGCAGAAAGCCTAGAGACACAACTGCTCGTGCCATTAACTTCAGCAGACGAAATGGCACAAGACCCCGATGCTTTGTTGGAAGAATTGCAGGCGATTGATGCCTACCAGAACGCTTTCAAGTCAGCTTTTCCGGAATCCGCCGACCCCATCAGCATCCAATCCGTTTCGTATGCGCTTGCCGCCTTTGAACGCTCACTGGTGGCGCACGATACGCCATTTGACCGCTATGCGGCAGGCGACCGCAACGCACTTACCGCCAGCCAACGGCGTGGTTTCCACCTGTTCCGCTCCGGCTCACTGGGGTGCTACAATTGCCACAACGCCCCAACCTTCAGTAGCGGCACGTATGAAGTGATTGGCGTACCCGACGCCGATGGCACACTATCCGACTTGGGACGCGGTGCGATTTCTGGCAATGCCAATGAAAATTATGCCTTTCGCGTGCCTAGCCTACGCAATGTCGCGCTTACTGCTCCCTACATGCACAACGGCGCATTTGAAACACTGGAAGAAGTACTCGCCTTCTATTCCGCCGGAGGCGGCAAAGGCAACGGGGTGGACGTGCCTAATCAATCCCGCCATGTACGCAGTTTTAGCTTGACCACGCAGGAGACAACCGATTTGGTCAATTTCTTAATGGCACTCAGCGATGAAAGCAATGTGCCAAAAATCCCGCAAGACGTACCTTCTGGCTTGCCAGTGGTAGGGAGCATGGAAAATCCTGCCCGCGAGCGGGTTGCCGCTAGCAATGTTGGAGGGAATACCGCTATCGGAGCAGGAACCAGCCCGCAGGTACTCACCGTCAAGGCGGGTGACTCTATCCAAGCGGTAGTGGACCAAGCCCGCCCAGGTGATACGATAGAAATTGAATTTAGCACCTACCATGAAGGGGTGATTGTGGATATCAACGACCTAACTATCCGGGGTATCCCTAACTCGGCGGGTGAATATCCCACCATTGACGGGCAGGAAAAACTGACAGATGGTATTAGCGCCACCGGCAATAACTTCACAGTAGAAAAACTGCGCTTCCTTAATTTCACCAACAATGGGGTAAAGGTAGACGGCGCTGTTAATATCGTTATGCGCGACTTATATGTAGAAAACCCCGGCATTTATGGCACCTATCCGGTACACTGCACGGGCGCATTGGTAGAACGGGTTGAAGTGGTTGGCGCAAAAGATGCGGGAGTGTACGCCGGACAATGTGAAAACGTGGTGGTAAGAGATAGTGTGGTGTATGGCAATGTGATAGGCATTGAAGTGGAAAACTCTATCAATGCGGAGATTTACAACAACCACGCCTATGACAATACAATCGGAATTTTTATCCCGCTCCTGCCCCACTTACCCAGCAAAGCCAGTAGTAACACAAAAATTTACAACAATCTACTCGAAACCAACAATCACGAAAACTTTGCGCCAAAAGATATTACTGCCGCCATCATGCCGCGTGGTGGCGGGATTGGCTTGCTCGGTTCCGATAATGTGGAAATTTATGGCAACACTTTCCGTGGCAACGATTCGGTGGCGGTTGGAATTTTCCGCGTCACAGCCTTCTTTGACCCCGCTCAAGTAGATGTTGCCCCCCACCCCGAACAAATCTACATTCACAACAATACCTATGAGAATAACGGCGGGAATGCAGACCAAGCCATTCGCAATTTTGGTTTGCAAGGCGCGGATATTATTTGGGATGCCAGCACCTGGGATGTGCGAGTAGATGACAAGGTGAACACTTCTTTCCCACCCATTTTGCCGAATAGTGGCTGGCCCGCCATTACGCGCAAAGCCTTTTGGCAGGTTTTCCATTATGTGGTAGAAAACTTCGGTTAATCATCCATTTGGCGCAATTTTTACAGATGCCAAAACCCAAAAGGGTAGTTATCAGACTGCCCTTTTGGGTTTTATATTCGAAACAGATGCCGGATATTACCCATGTCGAATATACCAGCTTTTTCATGCAACCGAAACTACCTTTTCACAACAATTCCCATGGGCTTTCTTAAAGTTATGAAAAGGGTTGCAAAAAA